>SKJM01000398.1 GCA_007122045.1 Planctomycetales bacterium
ACTGCCCTGGCGGTGACCGGTCGCGCGGTGTGCGGCCTGGCGGTAAACGGCCGGGCCGTGACTGCCCTGGCCGTGACCGGTCGCGCGGTGACCGCTCTGGCCGTGACCGGTCGCGCGGTGACCGCTCTGGCCGTGACCGGAGCCGCCGTGACCGGGGCACTCGTGCGTGCCCGGTGCCGCCAGCCGGCATCGGCCGAGACCACCAAGGCCAACACGGCCAGAACAACGAGACATACGACAGCGATGCGAGTCATACAACCATCCTCCAATTGCAAAAGGTACTGTAACGGCGATCCGCGACCGTCGCGGAACTACCCAATCCGTTTCGGGAACCATGCCGCCCTTCTCCTTGTGGGCGTGGTTGGCGGCACAGGCCCACCGACGCTACAAATGAACTATACGCAGCGCCGGGCGCTCGGGAAAGTCCGACAAGAAGTCGCACCGAAGAGCGCAAAAGAACGCCCGGGGGCCGTCGCCCCCGGGCGGGTGCAGTTGTGCGGTTGCACGGTTGCCGGTTGCACGTCGTCAGACCGCAGCACCGCGAACGGCATGTCGCGATGGGCCGGCACCGTGGTGAAGGGCCGGTGCCGGGGACCCACGCCTAGTAGTCATCGGGTTCCTCGACCGGCTCATCGACATCGTCGGGATCGTCGACCACAACGTGGTCGGCCACGACCGGCGCACTCGTCAGTGGAGCACAGGTGAGTACGACTGAACTGGTCAGCGGTCTGCACGTGCGGCGCCAAACTCGCGGCCGACACGTCCTGGGCAGGCACGTTACCGGCGCCGCGGTAACCGGAGCGGCCGTCACCGGGGCAGCCGTCACGGGAGCCGCCGTTACCGGGGCCGCCGTCACCGGAGCGTACGTGACCCGCTTGTGCCGCCGAGGGCGTGCGGTTCGCGGTACGCAGGTGACCGGCGCGGCGGTCACGGGAGCCGCCGTCACCGGGGCGGCCGTCACGGGGTGGGCCGTTACCGGAGCGTACGTGACCCGCTTGTGCCGCCGAGGGCGTGCGGTTCGCGGCACGCAGGTAACCGGCGCGGCGGTCACGGGAGCCGCCGTCACCGGGGCGGCCGTCACCGGGTGGGCCGTCACCGGAGCGTACGTGACCCGCTTGTGCCGCCGAGGGCGTGCGGTTCGCGGTACGCAGGTGACCGGCATGGCCGTCACGGGAGCCGCCGTCACCGGGGCGGCCGTCACGGGGTGGGCCGTCACCGGAGCGTACGTGACCCGCTTGTGCCGCCGAGGGCGTGCGGTTCGCGGTACGCAGGTGACCGGCGCGGCCGTCACGGGAGCGGCGGTCCCCGGCATGGCCGTCACGGGAGCGGCGGTGACCGGCATGGCCGTGACGGGTGCGGCGGTGATTGGGGACGCGGTGCGTGCCCGGATGGCCCAGCCGGCTTCGGCCGAGACCCCCAGGGTCAACACGGCCAGCGCGACGAGGCATACAACAACGGTGCGGTTCATACAACAATCCTCCTATCGCAAAAGGTACCGTAACGCCAATCCGCGACCATCGCGGAACGACCCGAAGGTTGAAGGAACCATGGGAGCCTGTCGCCCCGCGCCAGCGGGGGCGCGCCGGCGAACGGGCATCCTAGTTCCAACAACTTGCCTAAAGTATAGTCCGCGCCCAGCCGGTTGGGAACCCCCTATCCCACAAATGAGGAACTATTACCGCAAGAAGAAACTACCCCCCTCTTTTGGATAAATTCGGCGGCATCCATGGCGCGTCGTTGACACCCGGACCTGCTGGGACTAAAATCGACATTAGGCATTCAGTCGGAATAGTCGGCTCCCCCAGCCGCGAATGGTAGTTTGCGGTCGCGGGCGGGCGGCTGTGGCTTTTTGGGAGGGCCTTGTGGAACTGGTGAAACTCAGGTGGCGCCGAAAGGCGACGTTTCGCCGGGGGCCCGGTAAAGAGGTTTCTATTGCACTATGCCTGCGGTGTGGGGTCCTGCCGCACCGGGGCGATCAAGGAGCAGGTCATGGCTCGTGAAAATCAAGGTCTCCAAATCGCGCTGATTATCTTCGTCATCCTGACGATCATGCTCGGGGTGACCACCTTCATCTTCTTTAAGCAGGGGGAAGATGCCGAAGCCCGAGCGGAGCAAGCGGAGCAATCGGCCCGGCAAAAGGACGACCTCGCGCGGAATGTTCTCGAAGAGAACAGCCGCTTGAAGGGCTTCATGGGCTTCCCCGATACCGAGAGGATCGAGGAGATCAGCGACCAGGTGAACGCAGACCTCCTCAAGTACGCCGCAAACTTCCGAGATGAGCCCAGGGGGTACCGCCAGGCACTGGCCTACCTGTTCACGACGATTCAGGACCGGGCCCGCGACCTCGAAGCCGCCAAGGTGGAGATTCAAGAACTGAAGGATCAGATCCCCAGGCTGGAGGCGGCCAATCGGGCGCAGATTGCCCAGCACGTGAGCATGGCCGAGCAGAAGGCCGAGGAATTGGCCTCCACGCGGCAGACGTTCCAGACGGTGCGGACCCGATTCGAGACCGATACCGCCCAAATCCAGGAGCAGTTGGCCCGCGGTCGCGAGCAGGCCACGCAGAACGTCCGGAAGATAAGCAGTACCTTGGAGGACGCCAACAAGCGAATTCAGGGATTGACGGGCGAACTCCGCGATCAGCAGCGGAAGATAAGGGAGTTCCACGTGGACTCCCACGAGGCCGCCGACGGCGAGATCACCTGGGTGAACCAGCGGAACCGGACCGTGTGGATCAATCGCGGCCGAGCAGACGCGCTGGAACGCCAGACCACCTTCTCCGTCTATCCCGCCGATGCCACCACCTTGGGGCCGGACGTGAAGAAGGCGAGCATTGAGGTCACCCAAATCCTCGGCGACCACTTGGCCGAAGCCCGAATCGTCGAGGACAGCAGCCGGAATCCCATCGTGCCGGGCGACCTTGTCCATACCCCCGTGTGGTCGCCGGGCGACCGCCGCCGTTTCGCCTTGGCGGGACTACTCGACGCCACCGGCGACGGCCGCAACGACCTGGAACTGGTGAAGAACCTGATTGCCGCCAACGGGGGCGTCGTCGATGCCTTCGCCGACCCCGCGGGGAACCGGCAAGGTCAGGTCACCGTCAACACCCGCTATCTAGTGGTCGGCGAGCGGCCGGACGAACGGGGGAAGCCGGAAGGGATTCGCGAGTACACCCGGTTGGTCAGCGAGGCAGAGCGGCTGGGCATCCAAACGATTCCTTTGGGCCAGTTGTTGGAGATGATGGGGTGGCAGAATCGCGCCCGGGTCGAACGGCTGGGAGAAGGGGCCACACGGCCCGAACTCGGCCCCCGCGGCCAGGACGGTGTGCCGAGAAGTTCGCCGGGCAACGTGAGCGAACTGTTCCGCCCCCGCACCCCGCCGCGCCGCCCCGGCGGAGCCTATTAGTTACCTCCCTAGAGTGGCAGTCGGGGCGTCGGCGTAATGGGCGGCAGAGGCGTTCCCACCCGCTCTTCTGGCGGAATCGTCCACGTCGCGTCAAACGCGTCATCCGAAGTGCCAGGTTCCGGGTCGGCAAACAGCTTCGCTCGGAGGTGGTCGAGTCGGGCTCGGCTGCGGCGGAGCGTTCCGCTGAGGTGAACCGCTTCGAAGCGGTCCGGCTCGAGGAACACCCGGGCCGGCTCGCTCAGCCGTTGCGAGCGGGCCAGCCGCCATAGCAGCCATACGTCGGTCCAGGCCAGCCGGTGAGCACGGCTGAGGCGGAGGAACAGGCGCGTGGCCGACGGGCGGCGGCAGCCGCGTTCCTGCCAGTTCAGCAGGAGCGAAAGCAGCCAAAACAGCAGAATCAGGCCGCCCAACCCCAGCAGCAGAGATACGGCGTCGCTGGCGCGAAGCTCGACGCGGGGTCCGCGGAAGTAGTCGGTCAGGTTCTCCATGGGGGTCTGCCCCGCCGAAAGGAGCCCTGCAACGGCCGGTCGGTACGTGCTCACTCTCCACCTCCTCGCAACGCGGAGACCTTAGTCTCTCGGATCGGACAGCTCCTCGCGCCAATGAATGAATGCGGCGCGCTCGTGAAGGCCGCACGCCGCAACCTCCCGCACCCTTTCGCTGCGGTCGTATCGTGCCCGATCGAGTACCTCGCGGCTGGTGGCCGACGCGCACCTGGCCAGGGCGGCGGCCGCTTCGCCCCGGATCAGGTGGTCGGCGTCGTCCATCAGACCGGCGACCATGTCCTCGAGTGCGTCCACCACGTCCATGGCACGGCTGACCGACAGCGCCCGAAGTCGCCGCGAACGCACCCGCGACTGCAGCTCCTCGCGCAGCACGGAAACGGTTTGCGGATCGGCCTTCTTCACCAGCAGGGCCGTGCTGGCGCGAACGTCCTCGTC
>SKJM01000325.1 GCA_007122045.1 Planctomycetales bacterium
ACGGCCAGCACGTCGTCGGGCCCGTTCCAGTAGCCCCAGATGGTGATGTACTCGTGGTGCCGGCTGAGGATCGGGTGGCCCTCGGGGGTTCGCAGCGCGGCGTGGCTTTCGTACCGGCTGTCGTCGACCAGCGACGAGGAGACGGTCGAGCGGTGGCCGGTCATGTAGATGGCGCGCGGATAGGTCGTTTCGATGCCCTGGCGCGCCAGTTCCATGGCGAGGGAGAACTCCTGGAAGGGGCTGTTGTAGCCGTAATCGAGGATGCGTTTTTCGCGGCGGACGAAGGGGTCGGCGTCGGGGATCTGCCCGACGCGCGACACGCGCCATACGACGTGCACGTTGTCGCGGGTGACCGTTTCGTACACCTCGTAGGCCGAGCTGAGCCGCGTGCGGGGTGTGCGACGCCATTTTTCCGGGAGAAAGTAGTCGAACAGCATGGGGTCGCGGCCCACCACCCACAGCGCGCCCCCGGTGCTCTCGACCTGGCCGTACACGTAATCGACCCCCAGGATGTTGACCGGGGCGAGTCCCGGGGGGAACTGCTCCCCGGGCTCGAAGCGGTGGGCCTGGCGCACCAGGTATTCCTGCCGCTTCTCGGCGCGCAGCCGCTCCTCCCGCGCCGGGGTGCGCCGCAAGAGTTCGAAGTCGACCAGGCCGTACAGGAGTTTGCCGGAGCGGTCGGTGGCCAGGTGGCCGTTCCCGGCCGGGCGCACGATGATGTGTTGCGGCTTGTTGTCGCTGACCACGAACCCCTTGGCGTTCAAGTCGCTCTTGGCCCGCTCGAGCAATTCGGCCAGGGCCCGGTTTTCGAGCAGGCCCTTGCGGTGGGCCTCGACGGCGTCGATGCCCTTCAGCCACTCGTAAATGACGGCGTAATTCCGGTTCCAGTCGATCGGGATCTCGCGGTGGCTCCGCTCGATGGCCTGCATCTTGTGGTGCCGCCGGCCGAGCTGCTCGGCTTTGACGTACTTGCGGGGTACGTAGATGGCCAGCGGCTTGTGGGTATAGAACCGCCCGGGCAGCTCGAACCGGGTGCTCTGCAACTCGTACACCAAACTGAACTCGAGGAAGGGGCTGTTGAACTCGGCCCCCGCCTCCTCGGCCTGCACCTGCGTCTCGCCCGGAATGTCCTGCCCCATCCGGTTCCACTTGATAACGATCTCTTTCGCTCGGCCGCCGACCTTCTTCGTCGTTACGCGATGCACGGCACTGGTGCCGGGCAGGCGGACGCCGTGGAACTTCATCCACCGGTCGTCGGCCCAGTGGTTTTCGGGCATGAGGCACTTGGTGAAAGGCAGCCCGCGCTCGGTTACGTACAGGTCGGTGCCGTCCTCCATGCGCAGGTGGAGGTACTTCACGCCCAGCACGGTCACCAGCGGCTGGGGCGCGAGGTACGCGCCAATGCCCTCGATGTTCTTGATCGCGTCGCGCATGGCTCGGTTCAGGGACGATTCGCTATCCGAGGCGCCGTTTGAGTGCCTCGAGCTGGTCGCGCAGTCGTGCGGGCACCCGGTCGCCGAATTTGGCCAGGAACGCCTCGGCGTCGTCGATGTCGGCGCGGAAGGCCGCCGTGTCGACCTCCATCAGTTCGGCCAGGTCGTCCGGGTCGATGTCCAGGCCGGAAAGGTCCAGGTCGCCGTCCCGCGGCATGTTGCCGATGGGGGTTTCGCGGGCGTCCACTTCGCCGGCCACCCGCTGGCACATCCACTTCAGCACGCGGCTGTTCTCGCGGAAGCCGGGCCACAGCCAGCGGCCGTCGCGCGAGGTGCGGAACCAGTTCACGTAGAACACGGCCGGCGCGTGCTCGCCCAGCCGGTCGCCCATGGCGAACCAGTGCGCCCAGTAGTCGGCCATGTTGTAGCCGCAGAAGGGGAGCATGGCGAAGGGGTCGCGGCGGAGCCTCTGCCCGACGTCCAGCGCGGCGGCCGTGGTCTCCGAGGCCGCCATGGTGCCCATGAACACGCCGTGGTCGAAATCGAACGCTTCGGTGACCAGGGGCACGGTGCGGGTCCGCCGGCCGCCGAAAATGAAAATGTCGATCGGCACGCCGGCCGGATTCTCCCAGTCATCGCAGATGACCGGGCACTGGGCGGCGGGGGTGGTGAACCGGGCGTTCGGGTGCGCCGCCACGGCGCCCGAGTCGGGCGTCCACGGGTTCCCCTTCCAGTCGATCGCGTCGTCGCACGGCCGCTCGATGCCCTCCCACCAGACGTCGCCCTCGTCGGTCAGGGCGCAATTGGTGAAAATGGAGTTCTTCTCCAGCGTGCGCATGGCCATGGGGTTCGAATTCATGCTGGTGCCCGGCGCCACGCCGAAGAAGCCGGCCTCCGGGTTGATGGCGTACAGCCGGCCGTCCGGGCCGATTTTCATCCAGGCGATGTCGTCGCCGATGGTTTCGCACTTCCATCCCGGAATGGTCGGCAGCAGCATGGCCAGGTTGGTCTTCCCACAGGCCGAAGGGAACGCCGCCGCAAGATGGAAGCGACGGCCCTCGGGGCTGATGAGCCGGAGGATGAGCATGTGCTCGGCCATCCAGCCCTCCCGCCGGGCCATGGTCGAGGCGATGCGCAGCGCGAGGCATTTCTTGCCCAACAGGGCGTTGCCCCCGTAGCCCGAACCGTACGACCAAATCAGGTTCTCCTCGGGGAAGTGGGCGATGTACTTCTGCTCGATCGGGGCGCACGGCCAGGGCACGTCGGCCTGCCCCTCTTCCAGAGGAGCACCGACCGAGTGCAGGCAGGGAATGAACTCGCCGTCCTCGCCCAGGTGCTCGAGCACCTGGGCGCCCACACGGGTCATAATGTGCATGTTGACCACCACGTAGGGCGAATCGGTGATCTCGATGCCCACTTTCGAAATGGGCGACCCGATCGGCCCCATCGAAAAGGGGATCACGTACATCGTGCGCCCCTTCATGCAGCCCGTGTACAGTTCCGTCATGGTCTGCTTCAACTCGACCGGATCGATCCAGTTGTTCGTCGGGCCGGCGTCCTCCTGCTTGCGCGACGCGATGTAGGTGCGGTTCTCGACGCGGGCGACGTCGCTCGGATCGCTCCGGAACAAGAAGCTGTTCGGGCGAAGTTCGTCGTTCAGCCGGGTGGCCATGCCGCCTTCGACCATCAGTTGCATCAGGCGGTCGTACTCGGCTTTCGTACCGTCGGCCCATTCGACCCGATCGGGCTGGCACATGGCCTCGACTTCCGCGACCCAGGCCGACAGCTTCTTGTTCTTGGTACTCACACTACTTCTCCTGGTTTTGGGGATTCTCTCTCGCGGCAAAATGATTCCGCCCGTGGGGCCAGCCATGCAAGGGCCGGAGTTTGGTGGAAGCGGCTCCGGCTGAACCCCCTCCACTTGGCGGGGATGGACGTTCCCCACCGGGGTCAAAACCGAAAGGTATCCCGTGGCCGGGGAGCCGATCACCTTGAGAGAGAGTTTACGGGCTTCCCGGGCAGTGTCAATCCGTGGTGCATTTTCTCCCCGGTAGAGTGAGCGGTGACGCGGGCGGTCGGCCGGGGAATGGAGGGTGTCGGCCATGGTGAATGGTCTGATGGAAAAAGTTTGTTCTCGGGGGCTTGACTCGCGGTGGGGTAGATGGGAGAATGCAGGGTTTCGCGGGTGAGGGTTCCTCGGCAAGCACTCCTTTGGAGCTAAGTGCCGTCCATGCTGAGGGACTAGAACACCGCGACGCCCCCCCAGTTGGAGTTACCTTGGCGGCCGGTTTTTTGCGGAACCGTGCCCGAAGACAATATTTTTCTGGTTTGCCCGTCTTGCACGTGCGATGCAGTTAGCTATACTAAGTGATTCGTGCGCGCGGCGGGGTCGATCGGCTAGCGTAGCTCAACCGGCAGAGCGGCTGATTTGTAATCAGCAGGTTGTGGGTTCAAGTCCCTCCGCTAGCTTGCAGGAGGGGGGTTTCCCGAGCGGTCAAAGGGGTCAGACTGTAAATCTGATGGCAATGCCTTCGCAGGTTCGAATCCTGCACCCCCCACTGGTGAAACAACAACAAACATACGAACAGGGAGCCCGCGGGGCCGGCGATGGCGGAGGGAAAAACATTTCAGCCTGCTGAGGGGTTGACGGCGCGGGTGTAGCTCAACGGTAGAGCAGTAGCCTTCCAAGCTACCTACGAGGGTTCGACTCCCTTCACCCGCTCTGCGGGCAGGTTTGGGAAACGGTCGTCGAGAGGCCGAGGGCGATTTCGCGCAGGCACGTTGGGGACAGAACCGGGGGTTTCAGCGACCCCCCCGAGGGGCGATCAGGCTGCTGTAGCTCAGTTGGTAGAGCGCGTCCTTGGTAAGGACGAGGTTCATGGGTTCGAGCCCCATCAGCAGCTTTTTTGTG
>SKJM01000282.1 GCA_007122045.1 Planctomycetales bacterium
CCCGACCGGTTCGGCCGGCTGGCCAAGGACTACAGCGAGGACCTGCCCAGCGCCGCCTCGATGGGCATGGTCCAGCCCATCCGCAGGCACGGCAGCTTCGAAGAGATCGAGCAGGCGGCGTTCACGATGGAGCCGGGCGACATCTCGCCGGTCATCCAGGCCGGGGGCCAGTATATCATCCTCAAGAAGGAAGGCACGTTGCCGGCCCGGCAGGTCCAGTTCGAGCAGGTCGCCCCGCAGCTTGAGGAATTGATTCGCGACGGCAAATTGCGCCACGTATCGCAGGAGGTGTTCGAGGAGCTTCAGGAAGGGGCGGAAGTGGTCAACGTGTGGAACAACCCCCAGTTGCGGCAGAAGATGCCGGGCGTGGCCGCGGTGATCAACGGCCGGCAGATTTCGATCGACCGGTTGGCCGAGGAGAGCATGACGCGGCACGGGCGGGAGGTGCTCGACCGGCTCGTCAGCCGGGCGTTGATCGAGCAGGCGTGCCGGAAGCATCAAGTGACGGTCACCGAGGCCGACCTGGACGCCGAGATTGCGCAGGCCGCCCTGCGGATGCTTCCCCCGAAGGCCGACGGTTCGCCCGACGTCGAGGGCTGGCTCAAGTCGGTGACCGAGGAGCAGGGGATTTCGGAGGCCGTGTACCGGCGCGATTCGGTGTGGCCGTCGGCCGCGTTGAAGAAGCTGGTGGACGGGACGGTGAAAGTGACCGAGGAGGACCTGCAGAAAGGGTTCGAGGCGAATTACGGCCCGCGAGTGCGCGTGCTGGCCATCGTGCTGGGAAACTTCCGCCGCGCGCAGGAAGTGTGGGAGATGGCCCGGCGCAACAATACGCGCGAGTACTTCGGCGACCTGGCCGAGCAGTATTCGACCGAGGCGGGCAGCCGGGCGCTGCGCGGCGAGGTGCCGCCCATCCGCCGGCACGGCGGGCAGCCGCAGCTCGAGCAAGAGGCATTCGCGCTGCAGGAAGGCGAGTTGTCCGGCGTCATCCAGGTGGGCGAGCAATTCGTCATCCTGCGCTGCGAAGGCTACACGGAACCGATCGACGTCGAGTTCGAAACGGTCCGCGGCGAACTGCACGCCGACATCCTGGAGAAGAGGCAGCGGCTGGCCATGGCGCAGTACTTCGATCGGCTCCAGGAGAGCGCCACGGTGATCAACTTTCTGACGGGAAAGACGCAATCCCCTTCCGGCCGGGCTCAGGCCGGCCGCAGATAGTATTCCTGCAGGGTGGGACGAGGTCGCGTAAGCCCTGGTGGGACGGCGCAAGCCGCGCCCGGCTGGTCTGTGCGTCGTGGGCTGGAAGCCGAGCCGGCCGAGCGACCGAAGTCCCGCCAAGATCGTGGCTTGCTTGTCACCATCCTACATCGTCATGAAGACGGTCGGCTAGTCGATGGAGACGGTCCAGCGGTTCTCGCTGTCGATCGCCAGGGTGAACGTCTGCTCGGCGCGACGGTCGCCTTCGGTCACCACGATCCGGTAGTCGCCCAGGAAACCGCGGAAGCCGGCGGCGCCCTTCGGGCCGGTCGCCAGCGACTCCCGGGTCCACCACGTGTCTTTGATGAGTTTTTCCAGTTCGTGGTAGGCGGGCTTGGGCGTCATGTCGGCGCGCAGGAAGCCCGCCGGCGCCCCGCGCCAGGCACGGAAGTCGCTGAAGTCCCACCAGGTAATTGCCTCGACTGCCGGGTGGGAGAAGAGCATGGTATAGAAGCGCACCACTTCGCGGGCCTGGTAGGCCTCGCCTTCGGGCGTCGAGGGCCACTCGCCGGTAGGCCTCTCCCACTGGCGGCGTCCCGAGAGGATGGTCACCTCGGTGAAGTGCAGCGGCGCGCCGAACCGGGCGAATCGCTCGCACACCTCCCAGATGCGCCGGTTCGACCAGGCGCCGGCGTGCATGTGGCTTTGGATGCCGATCACGTCGTACAGGGGCCGGCCGTCGGCGTCGACCAGGTGCTCGACGACGCGCTCGTAGGCCGCATCGGTCCGGTAGTCGTTGATCAGCAGCATCGCGTCGGGGCCCGCCCGCCGCGCCCGGCGGAAGCACTCGCGGGTGAACTCCATGCGCCCCATTTGCTGCCATGCCCCGGTGAGCTTCGGTGCGCGGCCGGCGAGCTCGTCGCGTTCGAAATGGGCCGCTTCGTTGACCACGTCCCAGCGGTCGATCAGTCCGCGGAACCGGCTCACGCAGTCTTCAATCCGGGCCATCTGCAGGCGGACGATCTCCGCCGGGTCGTCGGGCAGCCAGGGAGGATCGGCGTGGTTCCAGGCCAGGGGATGGCCCTTGGTGGCAATTCCATGTTCCCGGCACCAGCGGGCGATCTGCTCGGTGCGATCGTGGCCCGGCTCGCCGGGGCGGGGTTCGTAGCTCGCCCAATAGAACCCGAGCGTGGCGTAGTTCAGCAGCTCGGCGAACCGCCGGCGGTACTCGGCCTCGGCGTGCTCGCTCGGCTGCCGGCCCCAGGTATAGATGTTCGAGCCGAACAGAAACGCATGACGCGTTTGCTGCACCTCGACCCGGGCCGCCGGGACGGGCTTGCCCTCCGCGTCGAGTACCGTGATGGTGGCGTCGGCTTTCCGATGCTGCTCAATGCGCGCGTCGGCTTCCGCGAACAGTTGCTCCTCGTTGGGCTGGCCCGCGGCGACCGACGCCGACAGCACCGCGCACGCCCACAAAAGCATATTCCATCGTGTAATCATGGCTTTGTCTCCTGCCGCTTAGGGCGCGCTCACCAATAAGTTGGTCAATTGGAGTGTAGTAGGCACACGGCGTGTGCCTACGACAATTTGTTCAGGTTATTTCTGAGCGCGACCTTATCGTACCACCCGGCACGTCGCGCTGCAACGGACCGCCGCAGCACCGAGGAGACGGCTCTTGCCTCCCCCTTTTCCCGCCGGGCTCGCCCCGGCCGGTCCCATGACTGGCCAGCTACCCATCCCCAGGGCCGGCACACTTCGCCCCCTTTCCCCGCCGGGCTTGCCCCTATCACACCAAAATCCCGGTGAGAACTAACCGAATTGGGGGGGCTATGCGGCGGGTTTCGCGGCGGTCAAGCCGATCATGGTTCCGAGCAGTTCTTTCAGGTCGTCGAATATCTTTGGGCGGCGAATCGCCTTCTTGCTCGTTGGCAGGGGGTGGTCCCTCTTCGGTTGTTGACGCTCGTGACGAACCGTCCTCGCAAGGGACCAGTGTTCAGAGAAACATGCCGGCACTCTTGCCAAGTCGCCTCCGATGTTCGGGCTCATGTCGCGCATCACGGCCAACGGCGTCCCCCAATGGTCCACCACACACTCCATCAATTTCGCAATGGAATGCACGTTTTCCGTAGTCATTTTGCCCATTTCAAGCACCCATCGTCGCGGTGCCGCCACGGCGGCGAAGGTGACGTCGGTCCCCGGTTCACAGGTGCCGTCTACGTGTAACACATATCCCCCTCCTGCTCCATCTGCCGCCACAACAACGGCGCATGCGCCCGATGGACTGCGGCAAGGCCGTCGAGAAAGGAATCGACCAACAAACCAATGGCCGAAAGAGGCAGCGACAATCCCCAGCGACGTCGCAAGTCTCGGCAGATTTCGACATCTTGCCGCAGATCGCGCAGGCGGGCCAAGCCGACCTCGACCATCAGGTCAAAAGCGTAGTTCCCATGGACAGGAACAACTTGATGGTGGGCGTCGATGGAGTCGGCCTTTCCACATCGAACGCACTCCTTCTGAACGCACCGAACCTGAGGCCGCCCCAGCATCAACCCGACCGGCTGGTGCATCGAGGTGCGTCGGCGGCGCAATGGGCCCCCACCACAGTCAACGCACGCTTCCCGGGCACTGGCCAACTCCAAACGATAGCCTTCTGGCAGACATCCGCCCGCCGGCAAGGGGCCGCCGAGTTGGCGAATCAGCCGGGCCCGGAGGATCAAGAAGTCGAGAGCCCTTTTTTTACATCGAGTTGATAGTGGTCGAGAACCGCCTGGATTTCGCGGGTTGAGAGATGGACATTGTGCCGACGCAGTCGACGCGACCACTGTCGCAGAGAACGCTTCGGCCGTTGGATGATCTCGACCAGCAAAGCGATGATCTGCTCCGGGGGCGGCAAGGGTGGAGGCGGCTCCATCCCTTGCTCGGCCCGTCGCTTCTGTTGGCGCTCCCGAGAGATCTCGGCCAAGGAGAAATAGACGAACTGGCCGCCGAACTTTCTGCGGGTGAGGCAATTCCGTGCGATGAGCCGAGACAGGGCAGGCCGCACATTCTTCACGTGCAGTTGTTGCTGTAACTGCTCCGGAGTCATGCCGGCTTCGCTGTTCTCGACCATGGCGATCATGGTTTCGGTCAGCG
>SKJM01000002.1 GCA_007122045.1 Planctomycetales bacterium
AAAGAGCGACCTCGACCGCACCGATCTGGCAAAGACCAAGACGGGCGTGTTCACCGGCTCGTACGCGGTCAATCCGGTCAACGACGAGCCGATTCCCATTTGGGTGGCCGACTACGTGCTCATCAGCTACGGCACGGGTGCGATCATGGCGGTGCCGGGCCACGACGAGCGCGACTTCGAGTTCGCCCGGACCTTCGACCTGCCCATCGTGGCCGTGGTCGATCCGGGCGAGGCGGAGGGCGTCGACCGCGGGGCCGTGCTGGCCGGCGAGGCGGCCTATACCGGCCCCGGCACGGCGGTGAACTCCGGCCCGTACGACGGGCTGCCCACCGACGAGTTCAAAGCGCGCATCACCGCCGACCTTTCCGCGCGGGGGCAGGGCCGGGCGGCGGTGAACTACAAACTGCGCGACTGGCTGTTCAGCCGTCAGCACTTCTGGGGCGAGCCGTTCCCCATCCTGCACGAACTCGACGCGCAGGGCGGGCCGACCGGCGCGGTCCGCGCGCTGGAACCCGGCGACCTGCCGGTCGACCTGCCGGCCGAAATGAAGTTCGACGCCGCCCACGACCGCCCCGAACCGCCGCTGGAGGCCGCGCCCGACGACTGGCTGTACGTGACCCTTGACGGCAAGCGATACAAGCGCGAAACAAACACCATGCCGCAATGGGCCGGGTCCTGCTGGTACTACCTGCGCTTCTTGGATCCGAAGAACGACCGGGCCTTAGTCGATCCGGAGGTCGAACGGGCATGGATGCCCGTCGACCTGTACGTGGGCGGCGCGGAACATGCCGTGCTGCACCTGCTGTACGCCCGGTTCTGGCACAAGGTCCTCTTCGACCGCGGCTACGTCGCCTCGCCGGAGCCGTTTCAGCGGCTGATCAACCAGGGAATGATCCTGGGCGAAATGGAGTTCACGGCCTACCGCACGGAGACCGGCGCATGGATCGGCGCGCCCGAGGTCGTGGCCGCCGCCGGAGAGGAACCGCAGGTGCGCGCTACCGGCCAGCGGCTGGAAGCCGTCCGGCTGTCGGAAGACGACGTCGAGAAACGCGGCGACGCCTTCGTGCTGAAGCCCGAGCCGGCAGTCAAGGTCGAAAGCCGCGCGTTCAAAATGTCGAAAAGCCGCGGGAACGTGGTTAATCCCGACCAGGTCGTGGCCGAGTACGGGGCCGACGCCCTGCGACTGTACGAGATGTTCATGGGCCCGCTCGAATCGGTCAAGCCTTGGAGCATGGAGGGCGTGCGGGGCGTGCGGGGCTTCCTCGACCGGGTGTGGCGCATGATGATCGACGACCGGGCCGAGGAGGTCAAGCTCCACGAGGCCCTCGCCGGCGCCGAGCCCGACGAGCAGCAGAACCGCGTCCTGCACCGGACCATCAAGGCGGTCACCGAAGACGTCGAGCACCTGGCCTTCAACACGGCCATCGCGCGGATGATGGAGTTCGTGAACTTCTTCACCAAGCAGCCGCGCCGGCCCATTGCGGCCATGGAGCGGTTCGTGCTGTTGCTTTCGCCGTTTGCGCCGCACCTGGCCGAGGAGCTGTGGCGGGCGCTGGGGCATACGGCCACGCTGGCCTACGAGCCATGGCCGGAGTACGACGAGGCGGCGCTGCGCGAGTCGACCATCGAAGTGCCGGTGCAGATCAACGGCAAGCTCCGCAGCCGCATCTCGGCACCGGCCGACGCCGGGGCGGACGATCTCGAGGCCGCCGCCCTGGCCGACCCGCGCATCGCCGAACTGCTCGCCGGCAAGACCGTCCGCAAAGCGATTGTCGTGCCCGGCCGGCTGGTCAATTTCGTCGCGGGGTGACGGCGCCCTACTGGCTACGGCACCGGGGTGCAGCCACGGGCTGCCAGTGGCCGGCCTGTGGTACTGTTGGAGTCGAACACTTCCCGCTTCCGCCGCAATGCGGTAGAATATCGTGAGGCCGTTGGTTTCGTCAAAGGCCCGATGACGCCTGGCAGCCTTCGATTCGACGGTGATAGTTCGATTTGCAACCGGCCGTGGCAGAAGCAGCGGGCTGGTGGAATTGCGAGGGAAGGATAGTCATGACTATCTTGCTGGAACAAGCATTTGCCAAAGCGGCCACGTTGCCGCCCGCTGAGCAGGACGTGCTTGCCTCGCGCCTGCTGGCCGAGTTGGTGGACGAAGCCGACTTCGACCGCGCCATTGCCGAAACCACCGACAAGCTGGCCCCTCTTGCCCGGCAGGCACTGGAGGAACACAAGGCCGGTTTGACCGAGCCGTTGGATCCGGACCGGCTATGACCTCTCGCACCACGCGCCGATTCCGCGAATTGATAGCCGCAATGCCGCGGCACGTTCGGCAGCAGGCGCGCGAAGCGTACCGGTTGTTTCGCGAAAACCCGCGTCATCCGGGCCTTCACTTCAAGCGGGTGCACGATGACCCGATGATCTACTCGGCGAGGGTTGGCATCGGTTTTCGCGCGGTGGGCGTTCGCGAGGGCGACACCATCGTTTGGTTCTGGATCGGTTCCCACGCCGACTACGATCGCTTGCTGGCGCAATGGTAGTGCCGGAGTCGCTGGCGCGCGGTACCAGCCGGCCGTTCGAATTGGCCGGCTGGTCAATTTCGTCGCGGGGTGACGGCGCCCGGCTAAATCTTGATGTCGTACGGCGCCCGCCGCGGCCGGGCGATCAGGGCGTTGGCCACGTCGTCGCCGACGAAGACTTCCCGCTTCGGGTCCCAACGCAGCTTCCGCCCGAGCAGCATGGCGTGGTTGGCCATGTGGCAGGTGGAAACGGCGCGGTGGTGGGTGAACACGTCGGAAACCGGCTCGGCGTCGTTCTCGATGCACCAGAAGAAGTTGCCCATGTGGCCGCCCTGGAAGGGCGCCCCCTTGTACAGCTTCGCCGTCTCGTCGTTCAGCCACTCGCGGTCGGCGTCGGTCAGCTCTTCGATGGGCCGCCCGGAAATCCGCCCGCGGTTGACGAAAATGCGCCCCCGGTCGCCCTCGAACCACACGCCGTTGTCGGGCCCGTGCTGGATGACCAGCTTCGCCCCGTCGGCGAAGGTTGCGGTGACCTTGAACGTGGTGGCCGTATTGTAGCCGTTGGGAATTTCCTGCTTCCCGGCGTAGAAGGCCACCGGGTCGAAGTCGTCGGGGATGTTGGGGAAGTTCCCCTCGCCCTCGATCTCGACCGGGCCGGTCAACTCGTGCCCGAGGCCCCACTGGCCGATGTCGACGTGGTGGGCGCCCCAGTCGGTCATCTTGCCGCCGGAGTATTCCAGCCACCAGCGGAAATTGCCGTGGCACCGCTGCGGCGTATAGGGGACGACCGGGCACTGCCCGAGCCAGAGGTCCCAATCGAGGTGCGGGGGCGGGTCGGCCGTGGCGAACGGGCCGCCGCCGGGACCCGCGCCCAGCGAGCAGGTGGCCGTCAGCGGCTTGCCCAACCGGCCGCTTCGGGCCAGGGCCACGGCGGTGAGGAACCGGCCGCGGTCGCTCCGCTGCTGGCTGCCCACCTGGAAGACGAGGCCCGTCTGCCGGACCACCCGGCAGATGAGTTGCCCCTCCTCGATGGTCAGCGTGAGCGGCTTTTCGCAGTACACGTGCTTGCCGGCCTGCAAGGCCTCGATGGCCGGCTTGGTGTGCCAGTGGTCGGGCGTGCCGATGGTGACTACCTGGATGTCGTCGCGGTCGAGCACCCGCCGGTAGTCCTGGTACACGGCACAGCGTCCTTCGTAGCGCTCGGCGAACCGTTCGGCGCGGGTCGTGTCGGCGTCGGCACAGGCCCGCATCTCGCCGCGGCCGCCGGCGCCGTGGCCGATGCCCGAGCCCATTCCTCCGGTGCCGATGGCCCCGATACCCAGCCGGTCGTTGGCGGCCTTGGCCTTCGCCGCCCGGCTGGTGAAGACGTAGGGCGCCGCGCCGGCCGCGGCGAGCACTGTGGAACTTGTCAGGAAACTTCGGCGTGAGACATGATTCCGATTCATCGCAATGGCCCTTACTGTTGGAGGCAGGTGGAAACCGCCGTGGCGGGATTGGTGCAAACGGCACCAGCATACTCTAGTTTAGTCGTTTCTCGCAGTGGCCGCCAGTGCCGGCTTTTTTGCGCGGCTGCCCCGGTTGTGGACGGCAGTTGCACTTGGTAAAATTGCCGTCCGTCTTGAAGTGGGCATTGGTAATTCGGTTCATCTTGAGTTTCAGGAGAAAGGTACAATGAAAGCGACCCGATTGTCTTGGCGGTGTGTTTGCGTCTTGCTGTTGTCGGCGCTGGTGGTGCTGGGCATAGGATGCGGCCCGGCGGAGCCCCCGCGGCCTCCGGCCGTCGACGAGGAGCCTGCCGTGGAGCCGGCAGA
>SKJM01000640.1 GCA_007122045.1 Planctomycetales bacterium
CCGATCAGGACCATGAACACCGGGATCAGCGGGAGGGTGACCGCGAGCACGGCCGCGGAGGTCACGTCGACCCCGACGAGCCAGCCCACGATCATGACGGGCACGATCACGCCGGACACCACCGTCCGGCGTGCCGGCGAGTGCCATGAGCACGGCCGCTGCCGGACCTGCGGCCGACGACGCGGCGCCCATCGTACCCGCCCCGCCGGCCGACCGGGCCGCCCTGGCGGGCCTCGGTCCGGAACTGCTTGCGCCGTTGCAGCAGGTGCGATTCGTCTTCGCCGGCCTGCCGGAGCCGATGCCGGCCCGGACGCGGCGCGCCACCCTTTACCTCGACCCCGACGCCGCCGGGTTCGACCGGTTCATCGAGTCCACCCCGCCGCTCGACGACGAGTTCGTGCCGACCGGTTCAAGCATTCCGTGGCGGGCGGTCGATTCCTCGATAGCCGAGCCGAGGGACCTGCTGATGATCGCCGGGCACGCGCGGAGCCTGCCGGACCCGCTGGCCGGGGGGATCATGGGCGGCACGCGGCAGCCGGGTCGGCCCTTCCGGCGGGGCGCGGCCGAGCGCGACGCCTTCTTCGCCGCGCTGGCCGACGTTGACTGGAACCACTAATGTTGGTGGGCCGCCCCCAGACGGTCTTTGGTTTCCGGCTGAAGCCGGCCTTGAGAGCAAATTGCCCCGAAGGGGGCTTGACTCGACAGCCCGGGGTGAAGCCCTGGGGACGTGAGACGGTTGGAGCCACTCAGCCCTGAAGGGGCGCAACCCGGGACCGGCCTTGGGGTTACGCCCCTTCAGGGCGGAGTCATTGATGTACGTCCGCGTTCCCGGGGCTTCACCCCGGGCTTTCGAGTTGAGCCCTTTCAGGGCAGGCCCGCCGGGCGGTCCTTGTACACCCCACGCACGTCTGCCTCCAACTCGGCGGAAGAATAACCGACACCGAAAAGGCGGCCGGCACCCGAAGTTTTCATCTGCAATCGGCAGCCGGGTGGTTGCCGGGAGCGGGATGGAATAGTACCATGGTACGCCCGGCCGGTCGGTCCAAGGTCACCAGCCCCCCCGGGGGAACGTACCGTCTTCGTGAGGAGAGTCTATGCAGAACGACATTTCTGGAGTTTCGGAAAGTGGTATCTCGGCGGAAGGGCAACGCCTGGTCGAGGAGTTCATCAGCGGCGTCATCGTCCGCAATCCCGGCGAGCCCGAGTTTCACCAGGCGGTGCGCGAGGTGGCCGAGTCGGTCATGCCCGTCGTCCAAGCGACCCCCGCCTACCGCGAAGCGAGGATTCTCGACCGGCTGATCGAGCCCGAGCGGGTCATCATGTTCCGCGTGCCGTGGGTCGACGACCGCGGGCAGGTGCAGATCAACCGGGGCTATCGGGTCGAAATGAACAGCGCCATCGGCCCCTACAAGGGAGGGCTTCGGTTCCACCCGACCGTCACCCTCAGCGTGCTGAAGTTCCTCGCCTTCGAGCAGGTGTTCAAGAACAGTCTGACCACCCTGGCCATGGGCGGCGGCAAGGGCGGCTCCGACTTCGATCCGAAGGGCAAGAGCGACCACGAAGTCATGCGATTCTGCCAGTCGTTCATGGCCGAGTTGTACCGCCACATCGGTCCCGACACCGACGTGCCCGCCGGCGACATCGGCGTGGGAGCGCGCGAAATCGGCTATCTGTTCGGGCAGTATAAGCGCATCTCGAACCGCTTCTGCGGCGTGCTTACCGGCAAGGGGCTGGCCTACGGCGGCTCGCTCATCCGGCCCGAGGCCACCGGCTATGGCGCCGTCTACTTCGCCCAGGAGATGCTCGCCAACCGCGGCGACTCGCTGGAAGGCAAAGTGGCCACCGTCTCCGGCTCCGGCAACGTGGCCCAGTACACGGTCGAAAAGCTCCTCGAGTTCGGCGCCAAGCCGGTCACGCTTTCCGACTCGGCGGGCACCGTGGTCGACCCCGACGGCATCGACGCCGAGAAGCTGGCCTGGGTCATGGAACTGAAGAACGTCCGCCGGGGCCGGATCAGCGAGTACGCCGACCGCTTCCGGGGAGCAACGTACCACGCCAACCGGCGGCCGTGGAACGTCAAGTGCGACCTGGCCTTTCCCAGCGCCACCCAGAACGAGATCGACGACGACGACGCCCGGGCCCTGGTCGAGGGGGGGTGCATGTGCGTTTCCGAGGGCGCGAACATGCCCACCAGCCCGGAAGGCGTCGACGTGTTCCTCGACGCGAAGATCCTGTACGGGCCGGGCAAGGCGGCCAACGCGGGCGGGGTGGCCGTTTCGGGGTTGGAAATGACCCAGAACTACGGCGTCATGCGGTGGCCGCGCGAGGAGGTCGACCTCCGCTTGCAACAGATCATGAAGTCCATCCACGCCAACTGCGAGCGGTACGGGCGCACCGGCGACTTTGTCAACTACGTGCGCGGCGCCAACGTTGCCGGCTTCGTGAAAGTGGCCGAAGCCATGCTCCAGCAGGGCATCGTCTGATGTCGTGACGTCCCGCCCACCCTGCCGGGCAACTGTGAGTTGTCGTGTAGGGACGCGGTCGCGTAACCCCTCGGTGGGACGGAGCAATCCACGCTTTGGCCGGCTTGCACGTCGTGCACCGGAAGCGGGCCCGGCCGAGCGACCGAAGTCCCACCAGGATCTTGGCTTGCTTGTCACCACCCTACATTGTCACGAATAATCCGGGTTAGGCGGGCGCCTCGCCGGCGGCGCGGCGGCGGCCGCGCGGCCCCGGGCCTCGTCGACCGGCAGGGCGACCAGAAGCGCCAGGGCGAACAGCAGCATGCACAGCAGAATGGCCGTGTGCAGCCCCACCCAGGCTTGCAGCAGCCCGATGCCCAGCAGCCCAAAAATGGCGGCCGCCTTGCCGGACAGCCCCCAAAATCCGAAGAATTCGGCCGCTTTGAGCTTCGGCGCGAAGAGGCCGACCAGGGTTCGCCCCGCCGACTGGGTGCCGCCGAGGCACATTCCCGCCACGCATCCGACCGCCAGAAACACGTGTTGGGCCTCGACCCTCCACCCGTACCGCGCGCCGAGCCGCTCGGCGATGCCCGGCGTGGCGTAGATGAGCAGGATGGCCAGGACCCACAGCAGCAACGTGGCCTGGTAGGTCCGCTTCGCGCCGAGCCGGTCCTGAAAAAAGCCGAAGCCCAACGCCCCGGCCGCCGCGGTAAGCTGCACCACGACGAACATCGCCACGCGGATTCGTTCATCCCATTGCACGACCTGGGCCCCGTAGATGAACGTGAAGGAGATGACAATGTAGATTCCCGCCATGGCGAAGAACACCGACCCGAGCAGGCAGGCCAGGTCGCGATGCGCCCCGGCGGCGAGGACCGTGGCGCGGACCCTCCAGATGCCCATCATCAGGTAGCCGGCCGGCCTGGCCAGCCGCCGGGGCCGCCCGCGCTCCCTCAGCCACAGGAAGGTGGGCACGGCGGCCACCAGGAAGAACGCCGAGGCGAACGGCCCCACCCAACGCACGTTGTGGAAATTCTCCGCGCTCACCTCGCCCAAAAACAGCAGGGCGAACGCCGTCGACACGAGCCCTCCCACGTAACCCAGCGCCCAGCCGAAGCCCGATATCCAGCCGAGCGACTCCGGCGGTCCCAACTCGGGCAGGAAGCTGGCGATGAACGATTCGCCGATCGCGTATCCGAAGTTCGAAACCACAATCAGCACCATCCCCAGCGCCACGTAACCCGGCGCCACGAAGTACAGCATGGCCGTGCTCACGACCGTGAGCAGGTAGCTTGCCAGCAGGAACCGCTTGCGGGCGGCCGAAAAATCCATGATGGCCCCGCACACCGGCCCCGCAATGACCACCGCCAGGTAGCTTACCGCCAGCGCCACACTCCACAGCAGGTTGCCCAGCCGATAGTCCCGCTGCGCGTTGCCCACAATCACCCGCGTGAACAGGTCGCCGAACACCACCGTAATGATGAGCAGGGTATAGGCTTGATTGGCGAAATCGAACATCGCCCAACCGAAAATCTCCTTATTCACGACACGCTTCATGCGGATATCCTTGAGCCCCCTGGTTCATCTTGCGCAGCGACAGTATAGAGCCCCGGTGGCGTGCCGGGCAATATATTTTATTTCTGGTGCTTGGGGCCTTGACCCCCAACGAGCCGCATGGCACACTATCGATAGACGTGCGCGTACGGTCGATCTGCAACCACCAGTGTAGGGGAGCAAGCATCCATCGTTTGGTGCGTTTCCTTGGGGCGATTAGCTCAGTTGGTTAGAGCACTAGCTCGACAAGCTAGGGGTCACTGGTTCGAGTCCAGTATCGCCCACTCGACGTAAACCC
>SKJM01000310.1 GCA_007122045.1 Planctomycetales bacterium
CAGTGGCAGGCAGACGCGGAACGTGGCGCGGCGGCCGGCGCCGGCGCTGTGGGCCTCTAGTTGGCCGCCGTGGTCGGCGACGATGCGGTAGGTGATCGACAGGCCCAGGCCGGTCCCCTGCCCCTGGCGGCGCCGGGTGAAAAACGGCTCGAAAATATGTTCGATCACGCCCGGCTCGATGCCGTAGCCGTCGTCGCGGAACTCGATCTCGGCAGTTCCTCCGCGCGAGCCGACGGCGATTTGCACGCAACCGTTCTCGTCGATGCTGTCCAGGGCGTTGGTGAGCAGGTTGAGCACCACCTGCTTGATTTCGCGTGGGTTGACGCGGCAGTACACCGGTTCGCCCCGCTCGAATTGAACGCGCCGGTTCTGATACCGCCCGAGGTGGCCCACCATGTCGATGACGTCCTGGATGAGTTCACCCAACTCGGTGTCCTGGCGGGTGACCTGCCCGACGCGCGAAAAGTCGAGCAGCTTCTCGGTGATTTCCTTGCAGCGGAAGGCCTCGGTCTGCACCATGCGCAGGTAGTCGGTGATAACGGTCGGCTCCTCGGGGTCGCCCGGCTGGTACCGGGCAAGGAGTTCGACGACGCGCTCCTCGAGCGATTCGGCGCAGATGGCGATGGAGGCCAGCGGGTTGTTGATTTCGTGGGCCACCCCGGCGGCCAGGAAGCCCACGCTGGCAAGCTGCTCGCTGCGCACCACCTGCTTGGTGCGTTCCTGCACCTGGCGGTCGAGGTCGTCGCGGACGGCCTGAAAGCGGGCGGTCATGTCGTTCATGGCGCCGGCCAGCTCGGCCATTTCGTCGTCGGTGTCGAGCCGGATGCGGTGGTTGAAGCACCCGGCCGCCACGCGGCGCGAGCCGTCGATGAGCACCCGCAGCGGGCGGACGATCCACCGGTAGAAGAGCTGGACGAACAGGGCGAACAGCAAGGCGGCCGAGACGGTGGTGATCCAGGTGCCCACGATCAGCGCCCGGTACTGCATGCGCACGTCGTCGGCGAATCCTTCGAGCTTCTGGTGCAGGTGGCTGGGCAGCTCGCCGGAGAGGGCTTGCAGGTGCTCCAGTTCGGCGTCGAGGCGTCCGATCCGCACGTCGTCGAGCATCCAGTCGCCGGCCTGTTCGGCCTCGTGGACGCGCTGCAGCGCGGCGTCGATCTTCGCCAGGGTGTGCCACTCGCGCTGGTTGTCGGCCATCAGCGAATCGGTTTCGAGTTTGTGCTCCAGCCGGTCGCGGTACTGCGTCAAGGTCTTCTCCACCTGGTCGAGCTGGAAGCGGAACTGGTCGCGGACCATCCGCACCCGCAGCGGCATCCGATCGGCCCACGCGCCGGGAAACGTGGCCGCCCGCAGCCCGCGCAGCTCGCTCAGGGTGATGCGCAGGTCGCCGACGTGCCGGGCCAGGTCGGCGGCGACGGGCAGCTCGGCCACGCGCGCGCTGAGGCTCTTGACCAGGTCGCGGTAGACGTAGGTGGTGTACAAAGCGTTGCGCGACAGCGCCCCCACCGCCAGGACCAGAAGCCCTAACCCAATGAGAACCTTGAGGCGAATTGGCCATTTCAACAGCAACGGCGACCTCCCTATCGCGGGCCGCAGAGTGTAGCGGGCCGACCGCCGGTGGGCAATACGGGAAAATGGGCCTCGCCCCGGATTGCCCTGCTTGCCCACCTAACCCGAATGCTCTTTGCGTCGTGGCCCCCCATTGCGCGAAACGCACTTGCGTTTGAAGCGGCAACTGGCCCTGTTGGAGTCCCGGCTTTAGCCAGTTACAGGGAGCCGCCTCAAGGCGGGACTCCACCGGATCGCCTGTGTGTCCGGCCGCGTTTCTGGTACAATGTGGTACTTTCGCCGTGTACGCGCCTTCAGCGAGTGTTGCCAGCCGATGTCCCGGGAACCGATCCTTCAGCCGCCCGCCGATCTGCCAGACGAGGAGCGCGACCTCCGCCCACAACACATGGTCGAGATGGTCGGCCAGCGCGAGGTGTACGCGCGGCTGGAAATCGCCGTCGACGCGGCGTCGAAACGAGGCGAGCCGCTCGGGCACATCTTGTTCGATGGCCCGCCGGGGCTGGGAAAGACGACCTTTGCGATGTGCATTCCGCGCGACTTGGGCGTGGCCTTCCAGATCGCAAGCGGCGCCGTTCTGGCGGCTCCCAAGGACGTCATCCCCTACCTGACCAACGCCGAGGAGCGCTCGGTGTTGTTCATCGACGAGATCCACCGGCTGCCCAAGGCGGTCGAGGAGTTCCTCTACCCGGCCATGGAGGACTTCCGCATCGACATTACGCTGGGCGAGGGGATCAATGCGCGGACCATCAACATGCAGCTCCGCCCGTTCACCGTTATTGGGGCCACCACGCGCACCGGCCTGCTTTCCGCCCCCCTGCGCGACCGGTTCCAGCTTCGCGAGCACCTCGATTTCTACACGGTCGACGAATTGGCCGAGATCGTGCGGCGGAACGCAGCGAAACTGCGGGTGGCGATCGAGGGCTCGGCCGCCCGCGAAATCGCGTCCCGTAGCCGCGGCACGCCCCGCCTGGCCAACAACCGGCTGCGCTGGGTGCGCGATTACGCCCAGAGCCGAGCCGACGGGCAGATTACGCTGGAGGTTGCCCGGGCCGCCCTGGAGATGCTGGGCATCGACCGCCGGGGACTCGACCCCCAGGACCGCAAGTACCTCGACACCATTGCCCGGGTGTTCGACGGCGGCCCGGTGGGCGTCGAGGCGGTTGCCCACACGATGAACGTGGCGCCCGACACGCTGGCCGACGAGGTCGAGCCGTTTCTGCTGCGGAGCGAGTTGGTCGTTCGCACCCCGCGGGGCAGGAAGCTTACGGCGGCGGGCCTGGAGCACCTTGGCCTGGCTTCCCCGCCGGAGGGGGGGGTGCAGTCGCAGGCGACGCTTTTCCGTTGATCGAGGCGATCCCGCCTGTTCGCTCCGAAGTCCGACGGCTTCGGCTGCTTCGATCCTACCTCAGGGTCGCAATGCGCCCGCCCGGCGAGGGCAGTCCTCTCACCGGCCAGCGCGGATTTTTTTGCGTTCCACTCTGTGGGGGCATTGCAAACTGCCGGGCGTTGGATAGACTCAATGTTGGGGAGAATCTCGTCTTTGCCGCGTACTCGATACCCGCGTTGTAGGAGAAGCGTGATGTTGGCAATCGCTCCCGGTTGGGAATTGACAGTGGAACGAGGACCGGATTGGCTGCTGGTGCGAATCCACACGGCCTCGGAGGCCCCAGAGGCCCCCCCCTTGGCCGACGAAGTGTGGGAGCAGTTGTGCCGGCACTTCACGTACCGGCTCGTCCTCGAATTGAATCAGGTCCAGGTGCTCAACAGTCACTTGATTGGGCAACTGGTCCAGCTCTACAAACGTATTCGCGAGCACGGGGGGGTGATGCGCGTGTGCGGGCTGTCGGCGTATAACCGCCAGGTGCTTCAGACGTGCAACTTGGAGAACCATTTTCCCGACTACCAGGACCGGGCAGAGGCCGTCATGGCCACACGACACCCGCGGCGCCCGCGGTAAAGGCGGCGTTTTTCCGGGTGCCTGGGGAAGTGGCGGAACGTCGATCGCCGGAGCGAAGCGGCCGGCCCTGCAAGCTGCGCGGGTCAAAGAGGCAAGTCGTCGAGCGACTTCGCATCGAGCACCGCCAGCAGCAGCGCATCGAGCCGCTCGGCCGATTGGATCCGGCGTACCCTTCGCCCCACCGCGACGGGAAGCTTCCCGAACCTCCGCTCCATTAACAGGACCAGCGCCTCCTGCCGACCCTCCTGCCGACCTTCCTGTCGACCCTCCTGCCGACCCATCTGGACGCCCTCCTGCCGACCCTTCTCAATCCCCCTTTTCTCGTAAACCGTAATCACTTGTTCCACCACCTCGTATTGCCGATCGGCCGCCACGATATGCTCGAATTCCGTCTGCTCGCGCTCGGCCAGCGGCATGTACATCTCCACGAAGTCCACCAGCAGCCCCCGCCGCGCCGGGTCGACCGGCGCCCTCAAGATCCACCGCAGGAAGTCTGCCTTCAACCGCACCCGCTCTTTGTGGTCGATGGGCGCGGCCGTGTAGACCATCGCTCCGGGTCGCGGCCCGGCTGTCAAGCCAAGGCTGAGGCACTTTTCCATGCCCACCCCGGGGAACGGATTCCATATACAGAGTCCGCGGGAGGTGGCGCACGGGGGCTGCTTCAGACGGCGGCCACTTCCAACTCGTTGGCAATTTCGTGCACGCCGTCGACGTAGCGCAACGCTTCCTGCGCCATCTGCTTCTGGAAATAGCTGCCCACCA
>SKJM01000091.1 GCA_007122045.1 Planctomycetales bacterium
CCGATGGGCCGCGCCGCGGCCCTGCCGCAGCGAACGGTCCAGGCAACTCAGGTCCAGCCGTCCGCCGGGCGGCCGGCCGTAGTCGGGCCCCCGGCTCTCTCGTTCGCGCATCGCCGCCAGGACGGCCCCCAAGGCCCCGGTAACCGCGTGCTCTTCGGGGACGATCAGATCGTCCGGCCCCAGATCGAGCACCTCGCGAATCGCGCTGACCACGCCGTCGTTCGACGCCACGCCCCCGCAGAAGACGATGGGCCCCCGCCAGTCGTGGCCTTGGCCGAGATTGCTCTTCAGGTTGCGCGCCAACCCCAGGCAGAGGCCGGCCACGATGTCCTCGGTCGGCGTGGCTTGTTGCTGGAGATGGATCATGTCGCTCTTGGCGAACACGCTACAGCGGCCCGCCACCCGCGCCGGCAGCCGGCTTGCCAGCGCCAGCCGCCCGAATTCCTCCTCGATCCGCACCCCCAGCCGCGAAGCCTGTTGGTCGAGAAAGCTGCCGGTCCCGGCCGCGCAACTGGTATTCATGGCAAAGTCGACCATGTCCTGGCCGTTGGAGCCGGGGTCGGGCAGGACAATGAGCTTGCTGTCCTGCCCGCCGATTTCGAGCACCATCCGGGCCTTGGACACCAGGAAGCGGCCCGCCACGGCCTGGCAAATGACCTCGTTGAGCAAGACGGCGTCGAGCAACTCGCAGATGAGTCCGGCCGATGAGCCCGTGCCCGCCACCAGTGAAAAGCGGTTTTCCGGGAACCGTTCGAGCAGTTCCCCCAGCACCCGGCGGGCCGCGGCCAGAGGTCGGCCGTTGGTGCGGGTATAGGTTGTATCGAGGATACGGCCCGCGGCGTCGGTCACCACCGTCTTCAGCGCCACGGAGCCGACGTCCAGCCCCAGGGCCGGTAACTCGGCATGTTCCAGATCGCCACATTCGGATTGCAAGTTCATGAAGCCTGGTCCTTTCCCGTGTGATTCTCAACGACTGCCGCTTTATCAAGCCACCGGCGGCCACCACCCCTGTAGGATGGACATTCTTGTCCGTCTCCCGCGTAGGATGGACATTCCTGTCCGTCTGTCGCGTAGGATGGACATTCTTGTCCGTCCAGCCGCGGGACGGACGGCAACATCCATCCTACCTATCCATTCCGCCCCACTGCGTGCCTTCCGGTGCTCCTCTCAGCCGAGGGCTGCGCACCCAATGCAGCCGTCAGGCGGCGTCCGCGGCAAGATGCAACTCTTGTTCCTTCCATTAGAGCAACTCGGCCGTGCTGTGTAATGGGGTCCGGGCGCGACGTTCCGCCGGTCGCTGTGACGATCCCGTCCGTCTTGCTACCGGCCGCTACCTCCACTGGATGGAAGCAGAATCGCGACAAATTGGAGTGGTAGTGCGACATACCGTCGCGGCGGGGGCGCTTCGGCGGCACATGCTCCATTGCCGATGGCGGAGGGGCGGCCACTGCGGTTACGAACCATGTTAACCGCCTCGCCCCGGTCTCTCGACGACGATCACCGCCGGGGGACGGATCTGGCCGCGCCGGGCCGCGCGACCGACTTCACCGAGCCGGTAGCGCCGGACCTGCTCGTTCGGGTGGGTACTACGGCGCACCACGGTAACATGCGTGTCGGGCGAGAGACCGCGGTCAATCAGCGCCTGACTCCATATAGGGGCGCTGGTAACCCCCATGTAGAAGATGAGCGGGCCGGGAAGGTCGGCCAGGGCGCCGTAGTCGAGGGGAGCGCCGCTCTTGCCGGGCCGCTGGTGGCCGGTCACCAGTGCCACGGCGGAGCCGCCGCCGGCGTGTGTGGCCAGTCCGGCGGTAATGCCCGGGATAATCTGGTACGGCACGCCGGCGGCCCGCAGTGCGGTCAGTTCGTCGGCGGTTCGGGCGAAGATGGTCGGATCGCCACCCTTCAGCCGCACCACCACCCGGCCGGCCCGGGCCGTTTCGATCATTCGGGAATGGACCTCGTCCTGCGTCATCGTCCGCCCCGTGCGATGATGCCCCAGGCAAACCCGCTCGGCGGCCTGGGGCGCATGGTCGAGCAGCGCGGGGTTGGCGAGATAGTCGTAGAGCACCAATTCGGCGCGGCCAAGGCACTCGGCGCCCCAGCGGGTGATCAGGCTCGGATCGCCCGGCCCCGCCCCAACCAGGTACACGGTCGCCGGCGCGGGCTGCATCAGAGTCCCATCCCCACGAATCCGCCGGACGAGTCCGTTGCCTCGGCCAGGCGTTCCATCCGCTCGACCGTCTTCTGCAGGTCGCCGGCCGCAATGTAGCGGTCGAACTCGACCTGGACGGCCCGGTCCACCGTTTCGCGGAACCACTCGACCACCGGCTCGGTGATCCAGTCGCACACGTCGCGCGTCAGTTCGACTTCGAGGTCGCAGCTCTGCGCCCGGCGGTCGTCTGCATCGGTCATCACGGTTCCCTGGAAAGCGAACTCCAACATGCCGACGTTGGGGTCGTTGGTCAGGTGGAACACGCACCGCGCGTTGTACAGATAGAACGCGTTGTGCGCACCGTGCTTGCGGACCGCCTGCCGAACCTTCGCGGCGAGCGCCTCTTGCTCGGGCGGCGCGTCGGGCGGCGCGTCGAGCCGCGGCAGCGACCGCAGCGGCAGGCAGTCGAACTCGATTTGAACGAAGTGGTTCACGGTGCCCTCCGGGTGTGGGGGGAATACTGGCATCGCGCTATATTGTAGACACGCCGGCCGGCGGGGAAAACCCGGGGAGAATGAGGGCTGAGTCACTGAGTGCTCAGTATGGGGGGCCGGGCGGGCCGAGGGCGGCCGCCAGGCGGGCCAAGCGAGGGGAGGACCCGGTGAGTTCGCGGGGGCAATTCTGGCGCCGGCGTGATCGGGGGTATTGACATTCACCGCCGACTGGCTGAAAGTAGGGGGGCAGATAATTTGAACGGGCGATATGGGGGCAGAGCGGCACAAGGGATGGGCAATTGCCCCGAGAGCAGTCATGAAAATTGCACGCCTTCACTTGCAGAACTTCCGCGGCGTTCGGGAGATGGACCTCGAACTCAACCCCGAACTTACGGTTCTTGTCGGCAAGAACGGCGCGGGGAAAACGACCATTCTCGACGCGCTGGCGCTGCCACTGTCCAACGTGTTCCGGCAGCCGCCGTTATGGAGGAAGAAGGAGCGATCGGGCGCGAAAAACGCCGATATTTTTCACGGTGAGAAGTCTGCGAAAATCCGCATCTTCCTTCAACCGGTCGAAGCGTCGGCAACGGCCGATTTCGATCTGAAGATCACGCGGGATGCCGCGTCGGGCCTCGACGAACCGGCTCGCGTGGAACTCGTCAAGAGCGGCCGGGTCCAGGCGATGGAGCAAGCGCTTCTCGACGAGCCGAGTGCCGGCGGTTCGCTGCTGGCCATTCGGTACGTTCCGCAGCGCCATGTCGGTCTGGAGAGTCAGAGGCCGCTTGTGCACAACCTCTTAACCCCGAAGTGGGCGCATATCTCGTCCCTCGATTGCGGGAAGGGCTGCAGGCAGTTCCTCAACTGGCTCCGAAAGCGGCAGCACAACGAACTCCTCAAACTGGAAGTCCCGTGGCATGAGGCGCTCGACATGCTGCGCAGAGATGAGCGACCTCCCGGAGCCGATCCGCACCTGTATGCGGTGCGAAGGGTAATCGGCCAGTTCATGGGAGCGAAGGCCCTACATCGGGAAGAGAAGACATTCTTGGTGTACAAGGACGGATCCGCGCTATCGCTTCAGCAACTGTCCGATGGTGAACGGGGGCTCCTCGGGTTGGTTGGCGACCTGACCCGGCGGCTGTCGGCCACGCACCCGCACTTGACTGAGACCGAGCAACTCCTGACCGAGGCCGAGGCGGTGGTGATGATCGATGAGATCGAACTGCACCTGCACCCGTCGTGGCAGCGCATGGTTATACCGAGGCTGAGGGAGACGTTTCCGAACGTGCAGTTCATCCTCACGACCCATTCACCCCAGGTGCTGGGCGAGATCGGCTCCGAGTCGCTCGTGCTGCTGGCAGAAACGCCCGAGGGCATCCAGACCCGCCGTTTCGCGCATGAGATCCACGGCCTTTCGTCCGGGGAGATTTTGGAAGCACTGATGGAAACGCCGGAGAGAACGGACCAGGTGAAACAGGAGCTAAAAGGCGCAAAAGAAGCCATCGAACGCGGCGATTTGCCGAAAGCAAAACAACTGCTTGCCAATCTGACGGCAAGGGCGAAGGACGTTCCCGAACTGGAACGGCTTTCCATGCGCATTCGTCGCAAGGAGGCCATC
>SKJM01000128.1 GCA_007122045.1 Planctomycetales bacterium
CGTGGTCGTCGGCCGTTTGCGGAAGGATGCCTGCCTGTTCGACCTGCCCCCCGAGGGGTGTCACGGCAACCGCATCTACGGGCACGACACCCTACGTATATGAATAATCCGGGTTCAGGCATCCCTTCGATTGGCCTCGCCGCAGGATCCCACCCGCACGTCCACACCCAACTCGCCCGTTAGTATGGAAACATCGGCCCGCTGAGGGCCCGTGCCGGCTTCGCGCGGGGCTTGCTTGGCGGCGTGGCAATGGTCGCACGCCGCACAGTTGGGCGGCGCGTGGGGTCTGCCGGCACGGCCAACCCGCCGCAGCAAGTAAACCACCGCGGCCAGCAGCGCCACGGCGACGAGGCATTCTTGCCAAAGGTCTATGGCTTGCCAAAGTTCCATAATGCCGATTTCTCCACGGTTCCGGGGGGAACCGTCTCTGTCATGACGATATGTCAAACTCGTGGCTTCGTTCGGCCTACGGGCTCATCCGCCGGCGATCCACGTGCCGACCTGATACGTGACAAACGCTCCGGCGTAGGCCAGCAGAGTCATGTAGCCGAACGCGAAGGCCGGCCACCGCCAGGTGCCGGTCTCCTGCCGCATCACTGCCAGCGTGGCCGCGCATTGGGCGCATAGGGCGAAGAACACGAGTATGGAGAGGGCAACGGGCACGGTGAAAATCGGCCGGCCGGAGCCTTCCCACACGGCGGCCCGCATCTTCTGTTGCAGCAGGTTCCGGTCGTCCTCCGAGTCGTGGTCGACGTCCTCGCCCAGGTTGTAGATGACGCCCATGGTGGCCACGACCACTTCGCGGGCCGGGAGGGAGGCCAGCACGGCGCAGCCGATGCGCCAGTCCCAGCCGAGGGGCCGCACCACCGGCTCGATCACGCGGCCGAGCCGGCCCAGGATGCTCTGGCGCTGCTGTTCGCCGGTGATTTCGCGGCTGATTTCGGCAATTTGGTCGTCCAGCCGGGCGCGTTGGGGGGCGTTGGGAGGCAGGTTCTCCCGCTGGGTTTCGAGCGTGTGGCGCGCCTCGCGCAGGGGTTCCGCCGAGGGCGGATTTTGGGGGTAGTACAGCGCGGCCCACACGAGGATCGACACGGCGAAGATCAGCGTTCCGGCGCATCGGAGGAACTGCCCCACCCGCTGCACCACCCGGTACGCCACGTTTCGCGGCGAGGGCCATTTGTAACTGGGCAGTTCCAGCAGGAACGGCGGCGCCGCGCCGCGCAGGAGCGTGCGTTTCAACAGCAGCGCCGCGACGACGGCCACCACGATGCCCAGCGCGTACAGGCCGGCCAGCACCAGCCCTTGCAGGTTCAGCAGCCCGCCCAGGTACGTCCACGAGGGAACGAACGCGGCGATCAGCAGCGCGTAGACGGGCAGGCGGGCCGAGCAGGTCAGCAGGGGCGCCACGAGGATGGTCGTTATTCGGTCCCGTTCGTCCTCGATCACCCGCGCCGCCATGATGCCCGGCACGGCGCAGGCGAAGGACGAAAGCATGGGAATAAAGGCCTTCCCGCTGAGGCCCACCCGCGCCATCATGCGGTCGGCCAGGTAGGCGGCGCGGGCGATGTATCCGCAGTCTTCCAGCACGGCCAGGAAGAGGAACAGGATGACGATTTGCGGGAGGAACACGATCACGGCCCCGACGCCGCCGACCACTCCTTTTTGCAGCAGGCTTTGCAGGGCGCCTTCCGGCACGACCGACGCGATCCAGTTTCCGACGTACTCCCTGCTTCCCTCGATCCATTCCATCAGCGGTTCCGCCCCGACAAAGACCGCCTGGAACACGGCCACCATGACCAGGGCGAACACGAGCGTGCCCCAAAGGCGGTGCGTCAGAACCGCGTCGACGCGGTCGCTGAACGACGGGCGATACGTTTCCGGATGCCGGACCGCGCCGTCGAGGACCTTCTGGACCCAGGCGTAGCGCGATTCGGTTTCGACGGAGGGTATCCGGCAACCCTCCTGCTCCAGGCGCGCCCGGGCTTGGGCCAGTTCCTCCCCCGCCCCGTCGGGAAGGCGTTCGCGGGCGAGCATGTCGGCCTCGAGGTATCCGCCCGCGTCCAGCAGCAGCCGGCGCGCGATCCCCGGGCAGAAGGAGGCGCCGCCGTTCGAGGGTGCGGCTTCGAACCAGCCGCGCAGTTGGGCCGCCTCCCGCTCGAAGGGCTTGGGGAACGGGGTCATGCGGGCGGGCGCCTCGGCTTCGAGCGCTTCCGACAACGCGGCCTTGAGCTGCTCGACGCCCAACCGCCGGTTCGCCTGAACGGCCACCACCGGGATCGGTAACCGCTGCCGGAGCGACTCCAGATCGACTTCAATACCGTGCTCCTCGGCCATGTCGATCATGTTCACCGCCAGAACGACCGGCAACCCGAGTTCCAGAACCTGGCTAAGCAGGTACAGGCTTCGCTGGAGGTTGGAGGCGTCGGCCACGCAGATGACCGCCTGCGCGCGATCCAGCCCCTTGAATTCGCCCAGCAGGACCTCGCAGGCGACCATTTCGTCGCGGCTGCGCGGGGCGAGGCTGTAGAGGCCGGGCAAATCGATCACCTCCAATGCCCGCCCGCCGGCCGCCATGCGCCCGGCCTTGCGTTCGACCGTCACGCCCGGGTAGTTCCCCACGTGCTGGCGAACGCCCACCAGGGCGTTGAAGAGCGTCGACTTGCCGGTGTTCGGATTGCCGACCAGGGCGACGGTGGTCACCTGCTCGGCCGTGGTCGGTGCTGGATGCGGCATACTGACAGCGTCGGACAATGCGTTTGCGGCGCCGCGCCGTTGGGCCGGCGTCGGGCCGCGTGATGACAGAAGCGGCACGAGGCCCCGCTCAGCGCGGCTGGACCCCCTCGGGCAGACCGCCGGGCGTTACCGCAGCGCGTTCGACCAGGATGCGTAGTTGCGGGTCGCACCGGAGGCAGACCTTCCCGCCGCCCAGCGCGAGGATGCAGGGGTTGCCGGTGCGAAACATCCGGATTCGGGAGCCGCCTCGGAGGCCGAACTCTTCGAGGCGGTGGACATCGTGGCGGTGTCCGGCAATGCGGCTGACGGTAGCCGTTTCGCCGGCGAGGAGCGTTTCGAGGGGGACCGTTTTATCGACCATATTGCGGGGGTCAGTTCTTGCGGGGTTGCTTGTTTACATTGAGAATCAGTCTCATCTAATGGCATTGTACTCTATCGCCGCAACGGCTACAAGCGGTGCGCGGGGTCGACGGCAAAAAAATGGGAAATGCACTATTGTGAGGGCACAATAACCCCCCGTTAGACAGTGCCGCCGCCGGGAAATGAACTTGACAGAGAAAGCCCGGCCGGATACCTCTCCGCCATGCGATACTTGTGTATAGTCACTCTCGGCGCATCTCTTGTCCTGGCGCCCCCCTCCGCCGGCGGGGGCGAACCGTTTCAACTCGGCCCGATCCCCGTGGAAGGGGTATTGATCCTCCGCAACGGTCAGGCGGTGGCGGGAAGCCTCACTCGGGCGGGCGACCACTACTTCGTGGCACTGCCGCATGGAGAAATCCGGCTTCGGACCGGCGACGTGGAGATGGCCTGCCGCGATCTGGACGAAGCCTACGCCCGCAAACGAGCGGTCCTGGCCACCGGCGACGCGCAGCGGCACCTCGACCTGGCCGGTTGGTGTCTGCGTCACGGGCTGCTGGGTCCGGCGGCCTCGGAATTGGCCGACGCGATGCGGGCGAACCCGAACCATCCGCTCATCCCCGTTCTTCGCCGCCGCCTGGAAATGGCCCTGCATCCGAAGGATGCCGAGCCCCCCCGAACGCCAACCGAGCCGGTGGGGCCTTCACGCGAGGAACTCGACGCGATGGTGCGCCGGCTGCCCGCCGGAACGGTCGAGACGTTCACCGCTGAGGTGCAGCCTTTGCTGATGAACAATTGCACGAGTTCCGGCTGCCACGGGCCGAACAGCGAGCACGAGTTGCGGCTGCTGCGGGTGCCGCGCAACCGGCCGGGGGGGCGCCGCATGACCCAACAGAACCTGCACACCGTGCTCCAATGGGTCGACCGCGAGGCACCGGAGCGGAGCAAGCTGCTGACGGCGCCCATCGAGCCGCACGGCGGGAAGGACCGGCCCGTGTTCACACAACGGGAGATGGGGCAGCTTCAGCAGTTGGCCGCTTGGGTTACCAGGCTGCGCAAGCCGGCGGAGCGGGAATCGGTGCCGGCGTCGGTCCGGCCGCTGGGTACCCGCTCGGACAAGGACAAGGCCACCCCCGTTCCAGGCGGCATCCCGGGCGAAGCAATGCCGGA
>SKJM01000853.1 GCA_007122045.1 Planctomycetales bacterium
CCGCGAGTTGGGGCAGGTGAATCTTCTCGTTGGCAGGAACAATTGCGGGAAGACATCGGTCCTGGAAGCGATCCACATGCTGGTCGCGACCGGCGACCCGAGTTCGATTTGGCATATCGCACACGGGCGAGGAGAGTACGTGCCGACCGAGCGTCAGCCCCCGGCCAGGGGCCCCGAAATCGACATTTCCCAACTGTTCCACGGCCATGAACTGGGCCCCGACAGTAGGTTTGCAATTGCGGATGATTCGAAGCGGAAACTGGTGGCCGCGATCGAATCAGCCGAAGAACCCGGCCCCTACCCGTCCCCGTCTCCCACGCCCTCGCCCTCACCTGAACCATATCGTTCTGACGAAACATTGGGGGACACCGAAGGAGATTTCGAGGCACCGGCCCGGTTCCGGCTGGCATGGTCTCGGCAAGGGCTCCTGGAGGCACGATGGGAAGCGCCGCTTACGGCCCGCGGCGGCATCCATCGCGGCCGCACCACCACACACTGGGACGAGCTTCGAGGCAAGTGGTCGGGTGATCACGACGGGCAGCCGGTTCGTGTCGTCAGCACGGCGGGGCTGACACCGGAACAAGTCACCAGCCTGTTCGAGGACGTGATGTTGACGCCCGAGGAGCATCGGGCAGTCGACGCCATTCGGACCATCGATCCCGGCATCGAGCGCATTGCTCCGAAGTCCGGGCGCTCGTACTCGGCCGAGCGCGGCGGCATGTTCGTAAAACGTGCCGGCCTCGACCGGCCCGTGCCCATCGGAACCATGGGAGACGGAATTTGGCGAATGCTCGGTCTGGCTTTGGCGTTGGCGAAGTCGTCGGGCGGCGTGCTGCTGGTCGACGAAATCGACACGGGCTTGCACTACACCGTGATGGACAAGATGTGGACGCTGGTGACTGAGACGGCTCATCGTCTGAACGTTCAGGTTTTCGCGACTTCGCACAGCCGCGATTGTTTCGAGAGCCTTGCCTTCGTTTCGCCGTCTGCCGCAGAGCGAGGAATCGACGTCAGCGTCCAACGTCTCGAACAGGGCGCCTCCGAAGCGGTCGCATTCACGAAAGACGAAATCTTCATGGCGGCCGAACGCGCCGTGGAGGTCCGGTGACAATGACCCGCGAATTCCCACAACCCGAATGAACTTCATCACTGAGGAACGACATCATGCGTAGAACCCTTTTGCTCGCTTTGAGCATTCTGCTGTCGTCCATTTCGCTTGCCGCAGCGGCCGAAATTCACGTCGGTCCGGGGGGCGATGATGCCAACCCCGGCACGGCCGACCGGCCGGTGCAAACGCTCGCCGCGGCGCAGCGGCTGGCGCGCCTCCGGGCGGGCAAGGAGCCGGTCCAGGTGCTGATCCGGGAGGGCGTCTACTACCTGCCCGAAACGCTCGTCTTCACGCCGGACGACTCGGGCACGGCCGAGGCGCCGGTCACGTACGCCGCGGCGCCGGGCGCCGAGGTCGTGCTGAGCGGCGGGCTGCGGCTCGCGCTCGCGTGGAAGCCCTACCGCGACGGCATCTACCAGGCTGCAACGCCGGCGGGCCTGCGAATGGACCAACTCTTTGTCGACGGCGTCCGGCAGCACATGGCACGCTATCCGAACTTCGATCCGGATGATGCGGTGTACAACGGCTACGCCGCCGACGCGTTCAGCAAGGAGCGGGCGGCCAACTGGAAGAACCCGGCGGGCGGATACATCCACGCCATGCACCGCCACCGCTGGGGCGGCTACCACTATCGCATTACCGGCAAGAACGACGCTGGCGAAGTGACCTACGAAGGCGGCTGGCAGAACAACCGGCAGATGGGCATGCACGGCAGCCATCGGTTCGTCGAGAATATTTTCGAGGAACTCGACGCGCCCGGCGAGTGGTACCACGACGCCGGCGCCGACACGCTCTATTTCTATCCGCCCGACGGCATCGACCTCGGCGCGGCCGCCGTCGAGGTGGTTCGCCTGCGCCGCCTGGTCGAGTTTCGCGGATCGCAGGAGTCGCCCGTCAAGTTCGTGAACCTGCGGGGCATCACTTTTCGCCACGCGGCGCGCACGTTCATGGATACCCGCGAACCGCTGTTGCGGAGCGACTGGACCATATACCGCGGCGGCGCGGTGTTCTACGAGGGGGCCGAGGACTGCGAACTGGCCGACTGCACGTTCGACCAGGTGGGCGGCAATACGGTCTTCGTGAACAACTACAACCGCCGCATCGCGGTGCGCGGGTGCCTGATCAGCGACAGCGGCGGCAGCGGCGTCTGTTTCGTCGGCGATCCGGGGGCCGTGCGCAATCCGCTGTTCGAGTACGGCCAGCGGCAGTCGCTCGACGGGATCGACCGGACCCCGGGGCCGAAGACCGACAACTACCCGGCCGACTGCCTCGTCGAGGACTGCCTGATCCGCCGCACGGGCAGGGTCGAGAAGCAATCGGCGGGCGTGCAGATTTCCATGGCCCGCCGCATCACGGTGCGGCACTGCTCGATTTACGAGCTGCCGCGCGCCGGCATCAACATCAGCGAGGGTACGTGGGGCGGGCACCTGATCGAGTACTGCGACGTGTTCGACACCGTGCTCGAAACCCACGACCACGGCAGTTTCAACTGCTGGGGACGCGACCGCTTCTGGGGGCTCCATAACGCCCCCGACGACAAGCTGCCGGAACTGGCCCTGCTCGATGCGGTCGAAACCACGGTCATCCGCAACAGCCGATGGCGCTGCGACCACGGCTGGGACATCGACCTTGACGACGGCGCGAGCAATTACCACGTGTACAACAACCTGATGCTGCGCGGCGGGCTGAAGTTCCGCGAGGGGTTCCACCGGATCGGCGAGAACAACATCATGGTCGGCGATTCATTTCATCCCCACGTCTGGTACGCCGACAGCCGCGACGTGTTCCGCCGGAACATCGTGTTCACGCAGTACCGCCCCATCCGCGTGAGCGCGCCCTGGGGCAAGGAGGTCGACTACAACCTGCTGCACCAGCCCAATGCCGAAACGGCACCGGCGGCGATCCTGCGGTCGCAGTCGGGGCGCGACGAGCACTCGATCATCGCCGACGCGATGTTCGTCGCCCCGGCGCGGGCCGACTACCGTGTGCGGGAGGGTTCGCCGGCATTGGGGCTGGGTTTCGAGAGCTTCGCCATGGACCGGTTCGGCGTACGAAGCCCCCGGCTGCGCGCCGTCGCGCGCACGCCCGATTTGCCGGAGGCGCCGGCGCCCGCCGAGCGGCAGCCTGCCGAAGAGGCGCGGCAGGAGTGGCAGGGCGCGGTGGTGGCGCCGCTGGAAGGCGAGGCGTACTCGGCCTTCGGCGTCGGCAGGGAAGACGGCGGCATCCATCTGGTTCGCGTTCCGCCCGGCAGCCGCGCCGCCCGCGCCGGTCTGAGGACAAACGACGTCGTTCAGAAGATCAACGGGCAGCCCGTCCAGACCCTCGACCAGCTCATGGCGGCACCGCAGCCGGCGGCCGGCCGGCCCCTTCGCATCGACTACGTGCGTGAACAGCGCGCCGCCCGCCTGGAAATGGCGGGCGACCGGTAACGGTGCTGCGGCAGGCTGGTGGTTTGGGCCGTGGACGTCGGGCCGGAACACGGGCCTTCATTCCGCGAGCACGGCCCGGGCGTGCCGGGCGAGGTGGCCGCGGAGGTCGGTTGTGTAGGCTTCGAGCGTTGCCTTGCCGAGGCCCTCGTGGTCGCCCAGCCGGTACAGGGCCCGGGCAATCAGCAGTTCGCGGAGCGACTGGCGCCGCGTGTGGACGGCGTTGAGGTAGCGGGCGTACTCGGCGTCGTGGGCCTTGGCCGCGTCGAGCGTGTCGTGAACGTGGCCCGCCATGCCGGGCTTGCGGAGCACTTCCGCCAGGGCGGGCGCCGCGACGGGGTCGCCCAGCCGTTCCAGGGCCACAGCCACCGCGCGATGGTGCGAAAAGGCCGCGCCGGCATCGAGCATGGCCGCCTTTTCGAGGATCACCGGCACCGCTTCCGGAGCGCCGGTCTTGCCCAGGGCGATGATGGCCTTGTCCAGCGGGCTCATCGCGTCGCCCGACTGGCCCATGCCCATGTAGTTCCACCCCTGGTCCCACTCGTCCGCGCCGCGCACCTTGTCGAGCAGCGGCTCGGCGCCGGTGGCGTCGCCGAACAGCAGTGCCAACATCAGGGCGTAGGCGTATCGCCGCTCGCCCTCGCTCGATCGGTATGCCTCGCGCAGCAACGGCAGCGACTGTTCGCGATGAAGGTGCACGATGGCCGCGGCGCGGTAGCTTTC
>SKJM01000165.1 GCA_007122045.1 Planctomycetales bacterium
AGACGCACCAGGAGGGTAAGCATCGTAAGAACGTCCAGGCGGGCTTGTACTATTTGGTCAACAATATGAAGGTGAGCAACCAGGGCGGGTCGTTCCATGAGGACGGCGGACGCCTCTACTCGCACGGGCTGGCCGCCATCGCGTTGACCGAAGCCTACGGCATGACGCAGGACCGCGCCCTGTTGCGGCCGGCCCAGGCCGTGGTCAATTATATCTGCTACGCCCAGGACCCCGTCGGCGGCGGGTGGCGGTACCAGCCGCGGCAAAAGGGCGACACCTCGGTGGTGGGGTGGCAGTTGATGGCGCTGAAAAGCGCCCACATGTCGTACCTGCGGGTACCCCCGGAGGTGGTCCGCCGCTCCTCGGTGTTCCTCGACAGCGTGCAGGCCGAAAGCGGCGCGACGTACGGGTATACCGGGCCGGGCAGCGGGCGGGCGACCACGGCCATCGGGTTGCTTTCGCGCATGTACCTGGGATGGAACAAGGAGAACCCGGCTTTGCAGCGCGGGGTCCAGCGGCTGAGCAACTGGGGCGTGTCGACCAGCGGCGATATGTACTACAACTACTACGCCACCCAGGTGGCCCGCCATTGGGAAGGCGACGTGTGGAAGAAGTGGAACGACCAGATGCACGACTGGCTGGTCAACTCGCAGGTGAAGGACGGGTGCCAGTCGGGAAGCTGGTTCTTCCGGGGCGGCGACCACGGCGCCGAGCGCGGCGGCCGCCTCTATTGTACCTCGATGGCCACGATGATGCTCGAGGTATACTACCGCCACATGCCCATCTACCGCCAGGCGGCCACCGAGGGTGACGACTTCGCCTTGTAACACGGCGGCGGTCCCGCTGTTGCTGCCATCGATGGCGCGATAGACTGGTGACAACCATCGGTTGAACCCAGGATCGCCACGGAGTAGCGGGAGCGTCATGGCCGCACTGAAACGGATTCTCGTGACCGGGGGGGCCGGCTTTCTCGGCTCGCACTTGTGCGAGCGGCTGGTCGCCCTGGGGCACGACGTGATCTGCCTGGACAATTTCTTCACCAGCCAGAAGTCGAACGTGTCGGGGCTGCTCGGGCGGCCCAACTTCGAGCTGATCCGGCACGACATCACCTTGCCGATCTTCTTGGAAGTCGACGAGATCTACAACCTCGCTTGCCCGGCCGCCCCAGGCCACTACCAGTACAACCCCATCAAGACGATGAAGACGTCGGTCATGGGGGCGATCAACGTGCTGGGGATGGCCAAGCGGTGCCGGGCGAAGGTGCTGCAAGCCTCGACCAGCGAGGTGTACGGCGATCCGGAAGTGCACCCGCAGCCGGAAAGCTATCGCGGGGCGGTCAACCCCATCGGGCCGCGCGCCTGCTACGACGAGGGCAAGCGGGCGGCCGAAACGCTTTTCATGGACTACCACCGGCGCAACGGCGTGAACGTGCGGATCGTGCGGATCTTCAACACGTATGGGCCGAGGATGCACCCGTTCGACGGCCGGGTGGTTTCGAACTTCATCCGGCAGGCCCTGCGGGGGGAGCCGATCACCATTTTCGGCGACGGCTCGCACTCGCGGAGCTTCTGCTACCGCGACGACCTGGTCGAGGGCATCCTCCGCATGATGGACGGGCCGGACGAGATGGTCGGGCCGCTGAACCTGGGCAACCCGGTCGAGTTCACCATCCGCGAACTGGCCGAGCAGGTGCTGGAGTTGACCGGTTCGGCGTCGGCGTTGAAGTACGAGCCGCTTCCCGAGGACGACCCGGCCCAGCGGCAGCCCGACATCTCCCTGGCCCGCCGCCGGTTCGATTGGGAGCCGGGGGTCCCGCTCCGTGAGGGGCTTCGGAAGACGATCGCGTGGTTCCGCTCGATCGACCTGGAGCACTATCGGCCGCCCACCCCTCATTACTGATTGCCGAGCGCCCACTCCCTTGGCTCCGGCGGCAGTAGGGGTTAAGATGGGGTGGTCGGGAGAGGAGGTCGTGCCTCCCATTTCCCGCTCCACGAAATCCGACCGGCCGCCGGCGGTTCCCGGCCACGGCAGAACTCGGCCCTACCGGGCGGGGTACGCTGAGTTCGATGCGCGCAGACATGGATACCAACCTCACGCGAAAGATTCTGGTCCTGATGGCCAGGTTCCTCAGTGGAACGAGTATCCGCTGGATCGACTCGCAGCCGGATACCTGCCAGCGCGTGTATTTTGCCAACCACACCAGTCACCTCGACGCCATCGTGCTCTGGTCGGCCCTGCCCCAGGAGGTCCGCCTGCTCACCCGACCCGTCGGCGCCCGGGACTATTGGACCGCCGGCCCGGTGCGGCGGTACTTCTCGAACAAACTGTTCAACGCCATTCTCATTGACCGCAAGGAGATCAAAGTCCACCGAAGCCCCGTCCAACTGATGCTCCGCGAAATCGGCGATCGGTATTCGCTCATCGTCTTCCCCGAGGGCAGCCGGAGCGACGGCAGCGAGATACGCGAGTTCAAGAGCGGGCTGTATTACCTGTGCAAGAAGCGACCCGACCTGGAGTTGATTCCCGTGCACATCGACAACATGAACCGCATCCTGCCGCGCGGCGAGGTCCTGCCCGTGCCCCTGCTGAGCTGCATTACCTTCGGGCCGCCGATCTGGCTGGAGGCGGGCGAGAGTAAGGCCGAGTTCCTGGCGCGGGCCCGCAACGCCGTCCGGTGCCTTAAAGAGGTGTGAAATGCTCGTGGTAACCGTTCACGGGCCGGCCGGGGACTGGTCCATTTTTCGGCCAACCGGTGCGATTCTCACCGAAAGACGATGCCCGAAAAATGGACCTGCCCCCTTACCGGCCCCCAAAGGTGTGAACTGCTCGTGAGGTGTCGCCGTGCCTGACTTCGGAACGCTGGGACTGCTGGGCGGAGTGCTGATGGTGCTGGCCGCGGCCGTCGCCGCCGTGCGCTTCCTGAAGAGCCGCACCGACAGCGGGCTGGACACGGCCGTGCTGGCGTCGCTGGACCACCGGGTGCGCGCCTGGTTCCTGCTGTTCCTGGTCCTGGCCGCCGCGTTCCTGCTGGGGCACTGGGCCACGATCGCGCTGTTCGGACTGATGGCCTTCTGGGCGCTGCGCGAGTTCATCACGCTCACGCCCACCCGGCCAGGCGACCACCGAACCCTCTTTTGGGTCTTCTTCTTGATTACGCCGCTACAGTTCGTCCTGGTCGGGCTCGACTGGTACCCGGTGTACAGCGTCTTGATTCCCGTATTCGCCTTCCTCCTGTTGCCGGCCCGAATCGCCGTGGCCGGCGACTACAAACGATTCCTGGAGCGCACGGCGAAAATCCAGGCCGGCTTGCTCATCTGCGTGTACTGCCTGAGCTTTGCCCCGGCCCTGCTCCTGCTGCTCCCGCCCGGCGAGCCCTTCGCCGGCACCCGCTTGCTGCTGTTCTTCGTGCTGATGGCGCAGCTTAGCGACGGGCTGCAGTATGCGTGGGCCCAACTGCCGAGCAAGCACGTGATCGTGCCGACGATCAACCCGCACAAGACCTGGGAAGGCCTCCTCGGCGGCGCCGGCACGGTCGCCCTGTTGGGCGCTGCGCTGTGGTGGGCCACGCCCTTCGACTGGTGGATGGCCGGACTGGTAGCCCTGGTGACCGCCCTGATGGGCTTCGCCGGCGCCATCACGATGTCGGCCATCAAGCGGGACCGCGGCGTGAAGGACTACGGCACGCTGGTCGAAGGGCACGGCGGCCTGCTCGACCGCATCGACTCCATTTGCTTCGCCGCGCCCGTCTTCTTCTTCCTCACGAAACTCTGGCTGGAGTGGTTCGGCGCCGGTTAGCCGGGCCTCCTCGTACGTTACCCGAGCATGAAACGCCCTCCGAAAGACGTTGCAACCCGTATGCCGCATTGCCTGGTAACCGGGGGAGCCGGTTTCATCGGGAGTCACCTGGTCGAGGCACTGCTTCGACGCGGCCGTTCGGTTGCGGTGATCGACGACGAATCGACCGGCTCGTTCGCCAACCTCGCAGCGGTGAAGGACCACCCGCACTTTCGCTATCATCGCGGCTCGGTGGCCGATCGGGACCTGCTCAGCCGGTCGGTGGCCGAGGCCGACGAGGTCTACCATCTGGCCGCCGCGGTCGGCGTGGCCTTGATTGCGAAAAGCGCCATTCGCACCATCGAAACGAACATCGACCCGACCGAGCGCCTCTTGGCCGAGTTGGGGCGGGTGCACGCGGCGGGCCGCCGGGTGAAGCTCTTCCTGGCAAGCACCAGCGAAGTGTA
>SKJM01000360.1 GCA_007122045.1 Planctomycetales bacterium
GCGGCAGGCATGGGCCGCTCGATCTGATCGGTATGCACCGACCCGCGGCTGCGCACCACGCGGTAGCCCGCGGGCGGGTACACGTTCCATGCCAGGTCCACCAGCGGCACCTCCTCCGGCGCGGCGTCCTCCTCGGCCCGCAGCCGGAGCGACGGGGCCGGCAGCCGCACGTCGCCCAGCAGGGCAATTGCCGCTACCGGGCTGGAGTACATGATCTCCAAATCGTGGATCGCATCGCCGGTCGCGGGCAGGTTCAGCAGCAGCCGCTCGCCTGCCCGTTGCGGGCGCAGGGGCGTATCGTCCAGCTTGGCGGCCCAAAGCTCCGAGCCGGCCGGCAAGTGCACTTCCAGCACCTGCGCCTTCGTGCGGAGCGAGAACCGGGCGAGCGTCTGGCTGGTGCCGTCCGTGCCCAGCCGGGTGTTCAGTTCGGCGAACTCCACGATACTGGCAGGCAGCCGATAGCCGGGCGGCCGCACGGCGTCGACCGTCACCTCGACCGGCTCGCCCACGAAGGCGAACGCTCCGAGCAGGCGCCGGCCCGGCAGATAATCGGCCTCGGCCAGTTCGCCCACGTCGACGCGCCGGGCGCCGGTGGTCACCTGCACGTCGAGTTCGGCATCGCCCTCGACGGCCACGAAGCCCGACTGGTACGCCGTACCCAACGCCTGCACGACGGGCAGGGCAAGCCCTTTGGCCTCCCGCTCGTCGAGCGGCTGCTCGAAGTCGCACGCCAGACGCAGTTGCCCGCGGCTGCGCTCGGCCACTTCCACGGTCCACCGGCGCTGGTCGCCTTCCACTTCCGCGGCGAATTGCTTCAGTTGAAGCCCGTCGAGCCCGACGATGGCGACCGACTCGGGCGTGCTTTCGGCCGGCAGCGCAAAGGACAGCCGAGTGGTGCCGGCCTCGTCGACCTGGTAGATGATTTCGCACCGCGCCCGCAGCGAACCGGAGGCGATCCGGAAGAACGAGAACGTCCGCGCGGCCAGGCGCGGCTGCGTGCGTTCGACCATCAAGCGGGCCGAGTAGTCGGTCCCCTCGGCCCGATAGGCCAGCGTGGTGGGCACGCCGGAGAGGTTCCAGTCGGCCTTCTCGGCCTCGTCGAGCGGCGTAAGCCCCTCAATCGCCTCGGGCCGCACGCGCAGGTCGTCGGCCACGGCCACGGCCAGGGCGCTCCGGGTTCGGGTGGCGTCGAGCGGGTCGAACCGTGGGAAGTCGATCTCGCGCGAGGGCCAATCGTCGAGCCAGCCGGCCGGCGCGCGCGTCGCCTCGAAACCCACGACGAACGCTTCGTCGGGCTTCATGCCTTGCGGCACGGTAACGTGGATGCGTCCGGCGGCGTCGGCGGAGCCGTATCGCTCGAACGGCAGGGCTTCCCCTTCCGGTCCCGTCACGCCCGTCACGTGCCAGCCGGCCGGGGCCGAGAAGCTGAAGCTGAACCGCGGCTGGACCGACGGCTGGATGGCGAACCCGCCACGCACCGACAGCCGCTGCTCGGCAATGGTCAAGAGCACACTGGCCGTCACGGCGAGTTCCGCCGCAGGCCGGGCGAACTCGGCCTTTAGCGCGTAATCGCGCTGCGGGGCATAGTAGGCCGCGATGGGCAGCAAGGGGGCGTCGCCGGATCGCGGGGCCAGGAGCGTCGGCGGCAGAGTTTGCTCAAAGACGGAAGTATCGATGGCGATGAGCCCCTCGTCGGCCAGCGACCGGACCTCCAGCCGCTCCTCGGCGACCACGCCCAGCACGGCCACCTGCCCGGCCACCTCCAGCGGCAAGAGCCGCGGGAACGACCACTGCCCCAGCACGCCCGCCGCCTTCACAGCCGATAGGTTCACCACCACCGTGTCGGTGGTCGGCTCGCGCAGGACCACTTCGAGCACGTCGCCTTCCTCCGCCCCGCGCTCGACGTCCCAGCGGGCAAGCTGGGCCGACGCGACGTCGGTCACCTCGAAGCCCGCGGGAACGGCGAACTGGAAGCGGTCGACCGGCCGGTGCAGCACGTCGAGCGAAAAGGTGGCGTGCAGCCGTTCGTACGCCTCGGTAATTTCATCGACGATCACGCCGGTGGCCAGCACCACGCGCTCCTGCCGCAGCAGCCGGCTGTTGAGCGAGAACTCGAGCGTGGCATCGCCCGCGGGCGGCAGAAGCTCGAACCGGGTTTCCTCGCCTTCGTCGTCCACCTGCCGGCTGACGACCGCCGCGCCGCTCTTCAGCTCGACGTCGCCGGGCGCGGTAAGGCGCATGCTTGCCGAGGGGGCCTGCGGCAGTCGGAAGCAGAGGGTCTGGCGGGCGGCGGTCTGCTCGACCGGCGCCACCATGTCGAGCGTAAGCTCGTGCCGCCCCGGCCCCTCGACGAACAGGCGCACCACGCCGTCCTCGCCGCGGCCCAGTGCGGCGGGCTGCCCGTCGAGCTGCGCGCCGCGCAGGCCGACGCCGGCCAGGTCGAGCGGTACGGCGTGCAGTCCCTTGGCCAGCACCTCGAAGTGAAGCGTGCCGGTCAGTTCGGCCCGGCCCGGCTGAAGGTCCACGTCGTACCCGGCGGCGAGCATCGCAACCGACGCCGGCGGGGCCAACTCCTCCTCGCGGCGCGATTTGGCCATCAGGGCCTCGTACTGCTCGCGGTCGAGCATCACGCGGCGCGGGCCGGCTTCCAGCAGCACGCGCAAGTCGCCCATCGGAACGTACAGCGTGCGGACTTTCTCGGGTTGCGGGCGGGCACCGTCGGCCGGATCGGCCGCGCGGGCAGGCGAAGCGAAGGTGATGGCAAGGAGGACGGGGCCAGCCAGGGCGATAGCCATGAACGCGAACCCATTGCAGGGATTGGCGCGGACAGTCTTCTCGGCTGCACGGAAGGGGGACAGTCCCATTTTCGCGCCGGAATCGTCAGGCGATTGGGCAACGTGCCCGGTGTGCCGCGAAAATTGGGACAGTCCCCGGCGAACGAAACTCGTTCGGTTACTCATGGGCCGGCCCTCCTTCCTTCTCCGCGTCGGTGGAGGACGCGTCGCCTTCGGACGGCTTTGCACCCGGCGGCTCAACGTCATGCTGATCGAGCGCCAGGCCCTTTTCGCGCGGGTCGGGCTCCTCGGCGGGCTCGGCCAGTGGGACCTCGGCGGTCGGGTCGGCCAGGTCGAGTCCCTGCTCGCGCGGATCGGACACAACCTCGGCCGGCTGCGGCGTTTCCCGGGCGGCGGGCGTCGCGTCCGCCGGCTTCTTCCCGCCAGGCAGGCAGCACCTCGCGCCGCCGGCCAAGGCGGCCGTCATGCCGCCGGCGCCGGCAACCATTTGCGGCCAGGCGCGCACCACGAACCACACCACCCATAGCACGAGCACCAGGAACACGGCCAGCGCGAGGGCCTCGTCGACCACGTGGCCGGCGAACACCGGCGTGAACACGGCCATCAGCACAAGCACGCCGACCGCCAGCCCCACGGCAATCACCCGGCTGGGGAAGCGGAAAGGCAGCAGCACCACGCCGCCCAGCAGCACGAGGATGAACACGCCGGCGTGCAGCCACGTTTCGTCGGCCGCGTACACGCGAAGGTCGCCCTCCGGCGGGGCCGCGGGCCGAAGCGTCGAGAACAGGTAAGGCGTGCCGTCGGTGGGGAACGATCCGAACGGGTCGCCCTCGACCGCAATGCCCTCGGTCACCCAGGTGATCAGTTGGCCGGCCCGGTGTGCGCTGGTGGCGGCTCCCAGGTGGCCGCCCGCGCCCGGCTCCGGCGTCCATGCCCCGGTCGTCCCCAGCATGGCCCACTCGCGCGGAAGGTACACGCACAGGTAGGTCTTCTGCGAGGCCGGCTCGTGCGGGAACGCCGGCAGGACGATGCGGGCGCCGGCGCCGGCCACCGGGTCGGGCATGGAGTAACGCAGTTCGAGCACGAACTCGGTGTCGGCCTCCACGTCGACCAGCGGCAGGAAGTACGTCCCCTCGGCGCCCTGCTCCAGCGGCACGGGCCGGCCGTTGAGCCGAAGCGGCTGCGCGTCGAACTGGACGGCCTCGGGCAGTTTCACTTCGAGCCGCTGCCGGGCACTTCGCATGCGGTAGAGCGCCTGCACGCCAATCTCGTTGCTGCGGGCTGCCACCGCCCGCACCACCGAACGCTCGATGCTCGTCCGTTTCAACTCCTCAAGCTGATACCGCGTTGCGGCCACGGTAAGCTGCCAGTCGTTCTGAAACTCCATCGCGCGGGCGGCGCCGGGCACCGGGAGGATGAGGTCCTGCTGCGGGTCGATGCCGC
>SKJM01000491.1 GCA_007122045.1 Planctomycetales bacterium
CCGCCCTCGGCGTCTTGGGAGTGACCGCCCTCGCGTGGCGGCGCAGGCGAAGGCCATAAACCCCGCCCAGGACGAATCCCTGGCTGTTGAATACCCTACAACGACTGGACTGGACCCCTCGGGAGGCTGGCTAACTGCCCAATCACCGCTCGTGTCCTTCCGGCGGCCACCCTGCAGCAAGCATCAGACCCCTCCACAAGAGCCACTCGGGAAACGCGGGTCGGAACAGTGGGGCGACAGGGCCACTTTCCAACTTGCCTTCCTTCCCGCGTCGAGCCCGAACTGCGCTCGCCGAACGCCAGACGCCGCCGCCGCGCGCCCATTTGTGAGCATGCCTTGCCCCCGACCGGAAACTACCCTATAAATAGAAGGTCGGCCTTGGAGGAATCGTTCCCCGCGAACGGTGACGCCTTGGTTTTCGCCGACTCAGCCGGGGCAGGCCGACCCATGTCGCGCCAGTTCGTCCTGGCGAAACGGTTGGAGGGTACGCGAACGGTTAGCAGCCTGACTCGAAATCAGGTGCCGGGCAACCGGTTGAGGGTTCGAATCCCTTGCCCTCCGCTTTAAGCCGGTCGCTGCCAATGGCTGCCGGCTTTGCTTATGCCTTTACGAAGGACGCTCATCACGTCGTCCTCCCGGAACGCGCGGGCCGCCGGCACGCGGACCTTCGCCCGGCAGTAAGGGCAGTATCCCGTCTTTCGGGCGAAGCTGTTCGTCACCCGCAAAGGGTGCCCGTTGGGACAAGTTACCCGGATCGACGTGGCTTCGTCTCCTGGTAACTCTCACCCGAACAGCCTCCATCCGGTAACGAATAATACCACCAGAGGACGCCGTGCTCGACGCCATCCGATCGATCAATTTCGACTACCCGTAGTTGCCGCTTCACACGAAATCCTGGCCGGGTTGCTACCGCTGGAGCGGTAGTGGCGGAAGTTGACAAAGAAATCCGGCTCCGGTGGGTTATTATCTTGTACACTTCTGGTAGGTGCCGACGGCTTTGCCGGCCGGCGGCACAGCGGCGTGTGCCTGCTACTTGGGGGACGGCACAGCAGCGTGTGCCTGCTACCTTGGCCGGCGGCACAGCGGCGTGTGCCTGCTACGTGGGGGACGGCACAGCGGCGTGTGCCTGCTACTTTGGGGTGGAATGCACCACGTAACGGAGGGGCACGAGTGAAAGAAAACCGCGCGAACCCTTCCCTGCCGCGAAACGTATCGGTGGGAGCGGTGCGCGCCGCCCAGAGGCCCGGGTAATCCCGCCCCTATCAGCCATCCGCGTTCTCACTTCGCAGCGAATGACCCAGCATCCCGATCCGTCTCGAACGACCGAAGTCTCGGCCGGCCAACACGTTCCATCCACGGTGAGTCGTCGCGGCCTGGTCCTGGCGACTGCGCTGTTCCTGACGGCCGTGGCTGTCGTTGCGGGGGGGTATGGTATCACCACAGGGGTGTATAGCGTCCAAGCCCTCGCCCTGCAAACCCTCCTGGCGGCCATCGGGGCCTGGATCGCGCTGAATGCCAGTCGGCTCCGGCAGGGCCGGGCCGACGCCGAGGCCATTCTCGCCTCGGGCGCCGAGGAGCAGGCCGAGGCCGCTCGGCGCCAGTGGCTCAGTTCCGGCGACAGCGACCTCCAGCAGACCTACCACGCCGTGATGGCCGACGTGGAGCACGGCCGGCGGCTGCATTACGTGTTCGTGGCCGCGCTGCCCACCGCGGTGGCCGCCCTCCTGATCGCCGTCGCCCTGTTGGCCCGAGCCGCCGAAACCCCCCCGGTGCCTGATGCCCAAGCCACTGCATTGGGTATCTTGTTTCTCGCCGTCTCCTGCGTGTGGCTCGTCCTGGCCCGCTCGTTCCACTCCGTCACCGACAACGAGTTGCCCGAAGCCCACGCCCTGATGCTAACCCTGCGGGAAAGCCAGTGGGCGAGCATCCTGGCTTCGGCGGGGTTGTTTTCGCACATGATGTGGGCCGACCTGGATTGGTGGATCGCCCGGCTCGTGCTGGCCTGGCTGCTGGCGGTGGCCGGCGAGCAATTGGCGCGGCTGTTGTGGGCGTGGCTGGGCCGGCGCGGCGAGGGGTCGCCCTTCCTGCCGCCGCTGACCAGCTTCCTGCGCCAGTTGGTCTTCGTCCGCGGCAACCCCGTGGCCAGCCTGTTCGAAACCATCGAATCGCATTGGGGGGTGAGCTTCCGCTCGTCCTGGGCCATCCGCTTTGTGCGCCGGGCCCTGGTGCCCACCGGATTGATGGCGCTGCTGATGTTCTGGGGGATGAGTTCCCTCTCGATGGTCGGCCCGAGCGAACTGGGCCTGCGGGAGACGTTCGGGCGTCTGGAAAGGGCTCCGCTTCAGCCGGGGCTGCACTGGAAACTGCCCTGGCCGTTCGGCCGCGTGTTGCGCTACGAGGTGAAGCGCGTGCGGGCGCGGCCGCTGGGGTACGTCGAAATGGACCGCCCGGCCGCCGCCTACCTCTGGACCACCAAACACGCCGAGAAAGAGTACGCCTTGGTCATGGGCGACGGCACCGAGGCGGTGGTGGTGAACGCCGTGTTGTATTACAAGATCCGCGAGGACGACGCCGGCTTCCTCGACTACGCGCTGCAATTCCAGAACCCCGACGAGGCGCTCGAAGGGTTCGGCTACCGGGCCTTGATGGAGCAGACGCGCGGTTCGACGCTGGGCGAGGTCCTGGCCACCAACCGGGCGCAGTTCGCCGCCGAAATCGGACGCCTGCTGCAGCAGTACGCCGAGGAGAACCGCCTGGGGATCGAGGTGGTCGACCTGGCCCTGTTCAGTCTGCATCCGCCCATCGAGGCCGCGCCCGACTACCTGGACGTCATCAGCGCCCAGATCGACGCCGAGCGTTACGTGACCGAGGCGGCCGGCGAGCGATTGGTGCGCATGGAGGAGGCCGCGGCCGAGGGCGCCAAGATGGTGGCCGAGGCGAAGATCGAGGAGGCGCGGCGCGTCGGGGAGGCCATCGAGGAATCGGCCGAGTTCGTGGCCGTGGGGCGGGCGTATGAGGTGGCCCCCGAGGCATTCGAACTCCGGCTGCGCGGCGAAGTGCTGCAGGAAGCGCTCAACGACCGTCCGGTGATCCTGCTGGATGAATCGTTCACCACCGAGCCGGGCGATTTCTTTTTCGATTTCCGCCTCCCGCGCAACGAACAAGGAACCCCTCAGGGAGTACGCTGAGATGACATGCGTTTCACACGCCGGCGATCCGCCGGAACCGCGCCCGTCGTGGCGCGCCATCCTCCTGCGCCTGGTGTTCGCGCTGTTGATCGTAGGGCTGCTGGTGGCGTACGGCTCCTCCTACACGGTGCAGGAGCAACACGGCGTCATCGTCACCCAGTTCGGCAAGCCGGTGCAGGTGCGCACCACCCCCGGCCTGTACGCCAAGTGGCCGTGGCCCATCGAGCAGGTCCACACGGTCGACATGCGCTCCCGGTACCACAACCCCCCCTTCACCGAGACCTTTACCCGCGACCGCAAGAACGTCGTCATGGAGACCTACGCGGTGTGGCGCGTCGAGAACCCCCTGCTGTTCTTCCAGTCGCTGGGCCGGCCCGAGGAGGCGGAGCAGAAACTCGACGGCATCGTCACGGCGTCGAAGAACTTTCACATGGGCAACTACGCGCTCAGCGCCCTGGTGTCGACGGTGGCCGGCGAGATCCAGACTCCCGAAATCGAACGGCGCATCCTGGCGTCGGTGCAGCGGCCCATGGCCAACGAGTTCGGAATCGCGGTCGAGCAGGTCGGGGTGAGGCGCATCGCCTATCCCGAGGAGAACATGGAAGCCGTGCTGGAACAGATGCGGGCCGAGCGGCGGTCGGAGGCGGGCGAATTGCGGGCCCGGGGCACCAGGGAGGCCGAGGCCATCCGCAGTGAGGGCATGGTCGAAGCCGGGGAGATCCGCCGCGCCGCGCGGGAGCAGGCCGGCGAGATCGTCGGCCGGGCCGAAAAGGAAGCCGCCGAGATCTACGCCAAAGCGCACGACCTCGACCGCGATTTCTACCGCTTCTGGCGGTCGATGCGGGTGATTCGGAACACCCTGGGGGCCAAGTCGATGGTCGTCCTGCGCAGCGACCAGGACCCGTTCGGCGAACTGTTCAAGCACACGCCCCGGGAGGCGATACCGCTGAAACCCGTTGCCCAACCTGGTATCCCCGCCCTCAGCGGCGCGCCCGCGTCCTCTGGTGCGGCGGGCGCCGGTTCTTCCGATTCGCAGGACCCCGCTTC
>SKJM01000540.1 GCA_007122045.1 Planctomycetales bacterium
GCCATCGGATGCACCCGCATCGCCGCGCCGCCGGCCGGCCTGTGGGGTGTGGAGGACGTCGATCTCCGCCGCTTGGCCGAGCGGTACCATGCCGTGCTGGAGTCGGGCGAGCAGACGGGCGTGTTGCCGCAGTTGGAAATCTGGGGCTCGTCGAAGACGCTCAGCACGCTGAGCGAGGCCATCTTCGTGGCCGTCGAAACGGGCCGCCCCGACGCCTGCCTCCTGCTGGACGCCTACCACTTGTTCCGCGGCGGCAGCGGGTTCGCCACCCTCGGGCTGCTCAACGGCGCGGCCATGCACGTGTTCCACATCAACGACTACCCGGCCGAGCCCGAGCGCGAAAAAATGACCGACGCCCATCGCCTCCTGCCCGGCGACGGCGTGGGCCCCCTGCCCGAAATGCTGCGCGCCATGCACGCGGCCGGCTTCCGCGGCGCGATGTCGCTGGAGTTGTTCAATCGCGAACTATGGGAAAAAGACCCGCTCGAGGTGGCGAAGCTGGGTCGCGAGAAGACCGAAGCCGTTATTGCGGCGGCGTTGGCGAACTAGCATCTTCCCATCCTCGTGCAATGGCTTCCGCAGGTGTCAGTCCCGGCACGGCCGGGAACGGCCCGGTAACCACGTGCGCGCCGTTCTTGCGTGCAAACCACAATTCCGATCCGTGGGCCAACCGGTTGACGATTTCCGGATGGTGCGACGCGATTCTATTTTGCCTCCTCCTTCCGCAGGTCCTCCTGCCACCGCGCCAGCCGCTGCATCGCCTCCAGCGGCGCCGTGGCGTTGAGGTCCATCTGCCGGATCTCGTCCAGCAGCGGGTGCTCCTGCGGCGCGAAAAGCGTAAGCTGCATCTGCCCGGTGCGCTTTTTGCCGGGGCGGGCAATGCGGGCGCGGCCGGCCGAATCGTGGTGCTCGGCCTCCAGTTGCGCCAGGAGGTCTTTCGCCCGCTCGATCACCCCGCGCGGCACGCCGGCCAGCCGGGCCACGTGGATGCCGTAGCTGCGGTCGGCCGGTCCCTCGGCAATCTTGTGCAGGAACACCACCTCGTCCTGCCATTCCTTCACGGCCACGTTGAAGTTCTTCAGCCCGCCCAACTCCTGGTCCAGGTCGGTCAACTCGTGGTAGTGGGTGGCAAAGAGCGTGCGGCATGTCACCCGGTCGTGCAGGTGCTCGGCCACCGACCAGGCCAGCGAAATGCCGTCGTACGTGCTCGTACCGCGGCCGATCTCGTCGAGGATCACCAGGCTCCGCCGCGTAGCCGTGTTGAGGATGCGGGCCGTCTCGGTCATCTCGACCATGAAGGTGCTTTGGCCGCGGGTCAGTTCGTCGCTGGCGCCCACCCGGGCGAAGATGCGGTCGGCCAGCCCGATGCGGGCGCGGCGGGCGGGCACGAAGCTGCCCAACTGCGCCATCAGCACCATCAGGGCCACCTGGCGGATGTACGTGCTCTTGCCGGCCATATTCGGGCCGGTGATCAGCAACATGCTGCCCGACTCGCCCCCGCAGTGCACGTCGTTGGGTACGAACGTGCCTTCCGGCTCGATCACGTCGAGCACCGGGTGGCGGCCGTCGTCGATCTCGAGCACCGGCTCGTCGACCATCTCCGGCCGGCAGTAATTGCGGTGCCGGGCCAGTTCGGCCAGGGCCACCAGGGCGTCGAGCTGCGCCAGCACGCCGGCGGTGGCCTGCATCCGACGCCGCTCGGCGGCCACGGCGTCGCGCAGCCCGACGAACAGGTCGTACTCGAGGTCCTTGGCCTTCTCGTCGGCCGTGAGCACCCGCTCCTCGTATTCCTTCAGTTCCGGCGTGATGTACCGTTCGGCGTTCTTCAGCGTCTGCTTGCGGATGTAATCGTCCGGAATCCGCGAGCGATGGACGTTCGTAATCTCGATGTAATAGCCGAACACCTTGTTGAACCCGACCTTGAGCGTCGCGATGCCGCTGCGCTCGACCTCGCGGGCCTGATACTGGGCGATCCACTGCTTGCCGCCGCGGGCCAGTTCGCGCAGCTCATCGAGCGGCGGGTGGAAGCCGTCGCGAATGATGCCGCCCTCGCGCGCGGCCAGCGGGCAGTCGTCGCACAGCGCGGCCTCCAGCCGGGCGCGCAGCTCGTGGCACAGGTCGATCGCCTCCTCAAGCTCTCCCAGCAGCGCGCTGCGCCGGGCCGTCAGCTTCGCCTTCAGCCCCGGCAGGCTGCCCAGCGTTCGCGCGATGAAGCTCAGGTCGCGCGGCGTGGCCCGCCCCGTGGCCACCCGCGCCAGCAGGCGCTCCAGGTCGTACACCTTGCGGAGCATCTCGCGCACGTCGGCGCAAAGCTGCGCCTCGTCGGACAGTTCGGCCACCGCCTCGTGGCGCCGGCGGATGGGTTCCAGCTCGACCAGCGGGTTGGCCACCCACTCGGCCGTCAGCCGCGAACCCATCGCGGTGACCGTGCGGTCGAGCACCCACAGCAGCGAGCCCTCGCGACGGCCTTCGCGGATGGTGCGGGTGATTTCCAGGCTGCGCCGGCTCGATTCGTCGATCTCCAGCGTGCCGGCGGTCCGGTAGGGGACCAGCCGGTCGACGTGTTCCAGTCCCGTCCGCTGCGTTTCGTTCAGGTAATCGAGCACGGCCCCGGCCGCGCGGATCGACTGCTCGTCGGCCTTGCCGTCGTTGACCCCGAATCCTTCCAGCGTGGCCGTGCCGAAATGCTTCGCCAGGGCCTGCCGGGCTTCGCTCAGGCCGAACGCCCAGGAGGGGCGGCGGGTGACCATCATCTCGCCCGTGGTCCGCTGCGACAGCGGCGGGGCGTCGTCGGCCACGAGGCACTCGGCGGGCGAGATGCGCGCGAGCTGGTCGGCCAGTTGGGCCGGTGCAACGCCCGCCGCCACGAACCGGCCGGTGGAAAGGTCGACCCACGCCACCCCCGCCGGCTCGCCGGGGGCGACCGCCACCAGGTAGTTGCTCTCCCGCGGGTCGAGCAGGGCCTCGTCGGTCACCGTGCCGGGCGACACCACCCGCGTCACCTCCCGCTTGACCAGCCCCTTCGCCTTGCGCGGGTCCTCGACCTGCTCGCACACGGCGGCGCGGTGGCCGGCGGCGATGAGCTTCCCCACGTAGCCGTCGAGCTGATGGTGCGGGAAGCCGGCCATGGGGATGGCGTCGGGGCCCTTCTCCCGGCTGGTCAGTGCCAGGCCGAGCACCCGGGCGGCCGTCTTCGCGTCGTCGTGAAACAGCTCGTAGAAGTCGCCCATGCGGAATAGCAGCAGCGCGTCGGGGCACGCCCGCTTGGCTTCCTCGTACTGCTTCATCATGGGGGTGGTGGCCATCTATCGCACCGTCTTCCACGCGTCGTCGTTTTCCGGGAACAGCGCCCGGTGCTTCACGCCGTGCCGCGGCTCGGCCATCCAGGGCGCCACCGCGTCGCGCCACCGCGCGTAGTGCGGGGTGTCCTTGTGGGCGTCGGCGGCCGCCTCGTCGGCGTAAGCTTCGTACAGGATGAACTGCGTCGGATCGTCGAGCTGCTGCAGCACGTCGAACCGCAGCGCGCCCGGCTCCAGGATCGTGTTCCGGTGGTTCTCGCCGGTCGCTCGGATGAACTCCTCGACGTGCTCCGGTTTCACGTGCACGTAAACACAAGCAACGATCATCGCCGCTCCTTCCTTCGGGTAATGGAACGAGCCCGCCCTTGGGGTTTTGGCCGGCCGCCGACCGCCGGCGCCCGCCCCGTAACCGTGCACGGGGGACTGTCCCAGTTTTCGCGGCGGAGAAGGCATCCCCTGTGGAAACGCTATTTTGCCGCGAAAATGGGACTGTGCCCTTCGGCCGGTAAGGGGACTGGTCCCCGGCCGGCCCGTGCACGGTTACCCCGACCCCAATCGCATCGGGCACAAGGAACCTGAAAGCGGCCCACCCAGGCGCCTTCACTCCGCGCCATTCTGCCCGATGTGAGTCGGCGCGGCAAGGGCCTTGCCTTCCGCCTGCTCGGCTCTTCCCAAGTCGCAGGCACACGCCGCTGTGCCGTCCGCCGACAAGCCGATTCGCACCCGCAAACCGAAGGGCCGGATCTGGGAGAGGGGGGCCGAGTGGCTCGTGGGTAAGGGGCGCCTGGCGGCAAGACTCCAGGTTGCCAATCACTCGCCCAGCAGCCCTTCCAAAAAGTGCCGCGCGTTGCCGCCCAGGGTTGCAAAGGGCGCGCTCACCAATAAGTTGGTCAATTGCAGTGTAGTAGGCACACGCCGTGTGCCGA
>SKJM01000027.1 GCA_007122045.1 Planctomycetales bacterium
CCCGAGGCGGCCCGCGACCTGCTGCGCAAGAAGGCGGCCGAGCAACTCGAGCGACTGCAAACGATGCCCGACGAAGCGCCGCCGGGCACCGGTGTGCCGGTCCCCGAGGCCGCCCCGCCGGCCGATCCCACGGCCCCGGACGCCCCGCCGGTCGGGGTGGGAACAGGGCTTTGGTCGCCCGAAACGGACCTGGCGGTTGCGGGCACGGCGTACCATTTCCGCAAGCTCCACGGCGACCCGCGCCTCGTGCTTCGCGTTCGGCACCGCGGCCTCGATCGCCGTTGGACCGCCGGCATTTGGGCCGCCCTATGCCTCGCGCTGGCCGCCGCCGCCATCCACGTGCTCCGCCGTCCCAACGCCGCCGCCCTCGCCCACCGCGCCTGGCCCTGGCTTGCCGCCCTCCTCGGCGCCGCCTGGCTGTTCCTGCTCCCGCTGGGTTTCCTGGGCCTTGTGTTGTTGACGATCGCCCTGTGCGTGGTGGTCGCCCGCTGCCGGGCTCCCGATCGCGGGAACCATTTTGGCTGATTGCCCAGACGAGAGCTGCGTCCCGTTTTGCTGCGCCAGCAAGATGGTGGAGGTTGCCTGAGAACGGAGACCTGCCCCCCGATTCTTCCCCACCCCACCATGCCAACCCGGGCTCGTACGTGTTCATGCTGGTCGATGCGGCCCCCACTTGTGGTGCATCGCGCGGCTGTGGTACGATGCTGGAAACCGTGACCATAGTGCGGGGCAAACGAAGCATGATCCGGAACGACTACCAGCCCAATTTATTCTCGGCGTGCCAGGGGCACCGCGGGGAGCCTGCGGTAGGCGACGTATTTACGCGCGGACCGGTAGCGATCCACTTCCAGCGGGCGGAGGAACTTTCCGACCGCGAATGGGCGAAGCTCCGGGCGAAGTTCCACTGCAGTGTCGGGGTGACGAATGTATGGCGGGAACCGCAAGTCAGCGGGGCGGAGCGCATTTAGGGTAAACGGAATGGCATGAAGTACAAGTTCAGCAGTCTCCACGGCAGCCAGAAGCCGCTGAAGTTCGTTGAATTGACCATTCGCGCATCGACCGACCAGGGCGACGTGGTGTGGGAGCCTTTCGGGGGCCTGTGTCCGGGAGCTGTCGTCTCGCACCACTTTTCCCGCCGATACTACGGCGCCGAAATCATTCCGGAATTCTACAAGGCGGCGACAGAAAGGTTGGCCACCTCATGACGGACCAAAACATGCCCGCCCCGCCATCGAGGGAAGCAACCGACATCCCTTCGCCGAAGGCGCAATCCGCGCTGGCCATCGTCGCGGAATTGGAACGCCTCCTGGACCTCGCGGAATAAGGGATGGTGCTTGATGATTCGCTTCCGGCACCGAGTTGCGGCTGCTCACCCCTCCAGCAGCTCGCCCCCGCGGCCTTGTTGGATCAGCGGCACGTAGGTTTCGAGTTCCTCGACGACCGCCGGATCGGTCAGGTCGACCACGGCGCCGCGCTCGGCGGAGAGATAGGCGGCCATGGTCAGCCGCACAATTTCCAGTCCATAGTTGCAGTCCAACAGTGCCGGCCGCCCCTGCCCAAGTGCCTCGACCAGGTCGACGTTCTCGTCGGTGTAGCCGTACAGGTCGGCCTCGTTGGGCTGGACCGCGAGCAGCCCGCGGGTCGACTGCGACTTCTCCAGCGCACTTTCGGCGTCGGCCAGGCTCTCGGCGGCGACGTCGCCAATGAACACCTCCAGCGGCGACTTGAGCGTGTTGAACTCGAAGGCGTAGCCGGGGCCCAGCCCGTCGCACAAGAGCCGCAGCCCCTGCTTGTCGTACATCCACGACACGGTGAATTGGGCCTTCAGCACCCGGCCCGTCTCCGGGTTCTTGTAGGTGACGATGCCGGTGGCGAAGTCCTCGGCCGGCGTCTTCGCGTAGTCCACTCCGTACTTCTCCAGCAGTTCGTTCCGCCACCGCGGCTGCCCCCACTTCAGCAGCGAAAGGTCGGCCTGGACCGACTGGGGGCGGAGGAAGTCGACCGGCTTGCCGGGCGGGGTGAGCATGTACCAGCCGACCGCCAGGCAGTGGCAGCCCATGTCGCTCATCACGCCGCCGCCCTGCCGGGTCGGGTCCCAGAACCAGCCGTTGTGCGGCCCGGCGTGCTCCTCATTGCTGCGCACCAGGACCGGCGGGCCCATCGCATCCGTGGTCGGCGCCAACTGCTGCCGGATCGCCTTCATCGCCTTCATGTGGACCTGGTTCTCGAAGTAGGCGGTCGGCAGGTTGACCTGCCCGAGCAACTCCATCATGCGGCGGGCCTCGGGCATGTTTCGGGCCAGGGGTTTCTCGCAGATGAGGGCTTTCAGCGGGGCGCCCGCCTTGACGGCCTCGACGACCTGTTCCATGACCTCCAGCCGGGCATAATTGGGCACGAAGAGGGCCATGACGTCGACGTTCGACGCCATCTCGCCGATCGTTGGATACACGCGCCCTTCGCCCAGCCGGTGTTCGCGCGTGAAGGCCACCGCCTGGTCGAGCGGGTCCTTCGAGACGAACCCGGCCACTTCGACACCGTGCACTTGCCGCAGCGCTTGCAGGTGGAAGCCTGCGACGAATCCGCCGCCAATGAAGCCGTAACGTAATGGTTGCATGATGGTTCTCCTGGGGAAAGGGGGCCGCGTTGGTAGTGGCCAATCATCGCTCCACCGGGGCAAGCGGCCCGTCGATTTTCTCCGGCGGCCGAGGACTGATGGACGGTGAGGAACGAACGCTTGGTGAGCTCGAGGACACGTGGATGACTGCTGCTAGCCGCAGTGAGAGCCAGTGATGGGCGTACAAACACGCTTCAGGACTGTTTGGGGACGAATACGTGCCTGCGCACCTTTCCTGCCTTTACTATCCAACCGCCTCGGCTGCCAATTTCTCAAACTGGGCGCGCAACCGTGCTGTGTGCCGCACAAGTTTTCTCAGGTTGTACGCCGTACTCGCCCAGAGCCATTCCGTTTTTACGGCCTCCAGGCCACGCAGCAGAAACTGACGCAGGTTCATTACCTGCTTGAGGATGGCAAACGGCGTCTCGGCCATGTGCAAACGATTGCGGTAAACCGCTTTGGCATCCTCGCGGGCCATCTTGGCCGCCATGCGCTCTCGGCGCTCCTCATGTGCGTCACGCGAAACCGAACGCCCCTTCTTCGCCTTCTCCGACCTGCATGCCGACGCCAGAGGGCACCCCTCACAAGTGTCGCTACGGTAAACCCGGAAGTAACCCCTATCGCCAACCGCATTGATACTCGACTTGGTTTCTTTGTACGGCAACGCGTTGCCAAGCGGACAGTAGTATACGTCGGCCTCTTCGTCGTATACGAAGGCCGACTTATCCAGCTTCTTCGTCTGCGGATTCCGCGGACGTTGATCCCAAAGTTCCTCGGGAACTGCTTCGGTCGGGTCGTCACGGAATGCCGGGTTGCCCGGCCCTGGCTTCTTCGATTCCACCGGCGTGAAAAACTCTACACCCCGGCCTTCCAACTGTTCCGTGTTCGGCCCGGTAGCATGGGCAGGGTCGGCCTGCACCGCAACCGGCTGCTCGCCCAAAGCCTCCGTGATCCGGTCGACCGAGTCCACCGTCGTCAGGTGTTCCCAGGTGCTGGGGATCACATCCGTGTCTACGATGAAGCCGCATTGGCCGTCCGTGATCGCAATCGGCGTGTAGTTCGGAGCGTATCCCCCCTCCTTGTTCGGCAAGACCTTGCTGTCCGGATCCGTCGTCGGGATTTGAGCCGGATTCTTCTTCGGGTCGATCCCTTCGCTGCGCCTGGCCCGATCGGCGGCTTGCACTTTCGCCAGGGCTTGGCGAAGTTCTTCTTGACGAGCCTTTGCCCGGGCCAGTTCCGGTGGCAACTTGCTGGACGACTCGCCCGTGTCAAACAAACGCGATTCACTCGCATCGACGGCCTCGGCCTCTTGCAACATCTGCTCGAGTTGCTTGTCCAGCGCGGTCAGCCGCTCCTCAAGCCCGGCAGCCGTCAGCGTCTCCGAACGGCCATTGTTGGCCTTCACCCGCGTTCCGTCCAATGCCACCTCGTTCAGCCGAACCAGCCCCATCGTCATGGCAATGCGGCCAACTTGCCGAAAGATGGCCCTCAGTGGCTTCCCGAATCGTTTCCGAAAACCACAAATGGTCGAGTGGTCCAGACTCCGGCCTTCCGCCAGCCAGATGAAGTC
>SKJM01000300.1 GCA_007122045.1 Planctomycetales bacterium
CGCTGGCCGCGACCGAGGCCGCGATGGGCGGGGGGCACCCGGAATCGGCGCGGCTCCGCTTCGGGTTGGCCGTCCTTTACGCCGGCCAGGACGAATTCGACAAGGCGCGGCCTGAAGCCGAGCGCTGCCTGGCCGTCCGCGACAAGGCGCTGCCGGCGTTCCACCCCGACCTGGCCGCCGCCTGCGAACTGCTGGCCGATATCCTCGAGCAGCAGCCCAAGCCCGACCCCCGGCGCGCCGCCGAACTCCGCAAACGCGCCCAAGGAATCCGCCTGCGCCACAAGCAGGAAGACCGCCCCGACGCGCCGGGGTAGGCGGAGACCGGTTACGCCGCGGGACGCATCCGCGCCGGCCACCGGTAGAGCCGTGCGTTGCCGCGTTTGCCCACGTGCCGGAACACGCCCGTAATGCGCAGGCAGTAGGCAATCCGCTGGGCTTCCCAACGGCCGACGCCCAGCCCCGCAGCCAGGTCGCCGGTATGGAACGGATCGGGGAGAGCGCAAGTGATCAGGGTCGCCAGATCGCCGGCACGGCGGAACCGCAGCACCTCGCCCAGGGCCACCAGCCGCTGGTCCTCGACCTGGTGATCGTCCGCCCGCCAGCGCCGCCGCCGTCCGTGGCCGGGGTAGCGGAACTCCTCGATCTCGACCAGCGGCACTTCCAGCGTCAGTCGCCGGTGCGGAAACACGCTGAGGAAGTGGACCAGGTCGGCGAACAGGTCGATCGGCCGGCCGCGCTTGGGGCTCAACCGCCGCCCGATCACCTCACCGCCCCGGCGGTTCCGTTTGACGAGTATTTTGCGGGCGACGATGGGCTTGACCACCACGACGCGGTGTTCCGCCAGGAGATTTGCCACCTTGTCGCGAATGGCGGCCAGCGCCCCGTGCTGGATTTCGATCAGCCGCCCGCCCGCGACGGCGTCGACCCGATACGGCCCGACCGGCACCTCGCACGAGCCGGCGTCGGCCGCGTAATGATCCTTCAGCGCGCGGTGCAGTGAGGTTTCCATTCGGTGGTGCGTTGGTCGCGGCGGCGTCGGCGGTGCGGCCGGCCGTTACCGGCAGGATGGACGTTCCCGTCCGTCGGCAGGAGGGACGTTCCCATCTGTCGGTAGGATGGACGTTCCCGTCCGTCTTTCGCGCGACGGACAAGAATGTCCATCCTACGTGGGTGACGGACAAGAATGTCCATCCTACGTGGGCGAACGGGCAGTCTGCGGTCGGGTCAGTCGGCCACGGGCGGCTCGATGCCGAAGTCGCGGATCGTAAACAAGCTGTGGAGCGGGTAGCCGGCCTTCCGGAAGGCCTCGGCCCCGCCTTCCATGCGGTCGACAATAGCCACGACGCGCGTCACCTTCAGCCCGAACTCCTCGGCCCGCTCGATCGCCTTCAGCGACGACCCGCCCGTGGTGACGACGTCTTCGACGATGGCAATGTTTTCACCCGGCCGGACCGGCCCTTCCACGTAGCGGTTGGTGCCGTGCCCCTTCGCCTCCTTGCGGACCATGAATCCGCGGAGGGGCAGGCCGCGCGTGCCGGCGATGGTGACCACGGCGGCGGTGATCGGATCGGCCCCGATGACCATGCCGCCCACGGCCGCCGGCAGGCCCTCGCCGGCGAGCAAGTCCAGGATACCCTCGCCGACCAGCCGGGCGCCGACCGGATCGAGGGTCACCTGCTTGCCGTCGAGGTAATATGTGGCCTTCTTGCCGGAGGCGAGCGTGAACTCGCCGAACCGCAGCGCCTTTTCCAGAATGAGCGTTCTCAGGGCTTCTCGATCGTACATGCTTCAACTCCGCGAGGGTCAAGGACGAATGTCGACATTCTCTAGCGTTGGATGATCACGCGCGAGCCGACCGATAGGATGCCGTACACGTCCTCGACGTCGCGCCGATCCAGGCCGATGTTGCCGCGGGGTGCGTCGCGGCCGATGTGCTGCGGGTCGTTCGTGCCGTGGATACCGATGCGGGTCGCCTGCCCCACCCGATCGCCGAGCCCCAGCCATAAACTGCCGAGCGGATTGCGCGAGTCGTGCTCGTCGAAGGTGGCGCCGTCTGGCCCGTAATAGGTGGGGCCGACGCCCTTGTCGGCGATGACGTACGCCCCCTCGAGGTCCGGCTGATCGCGGCCGATGCTGATGGGAAATCGGCCCGCGTAAAGCTTGCCCAGCATCATGGTCAGCTCGTAATCGTCCAGGTGAATCACCGCGTGGAACGGCCCGCGCACCACCTTCAACTCCTGGCCCGGCTGCGGACCGCGCGGGTCGCGGATGCCGTTGATGTTGGCAATCAGTTGTGGCGGCACGTCGTACCGCTCGGCAATGCTCTGGAGGGTATCGCCGGGACGCACCACGTAAGGCGGCTCGAGCAGGCTGTGCCGGGAATAGATGACCGTGCCGGCCAACTGGTCGAGCAACTCGGTCACTTTCCGGTTCTGCTGGGAGGTAAGTCCCGGTTGGCGGTAGAACCGGCTCAGGGCGACGTGGGCGTCGGCCAACCGGCCGGCGTCCAGGTTCCGGTACACCTGGTCCATCGTGCGCTGGAACGCTTCTTCGGTCTCGCGATCCGGTTGCCGCCGGTCGGCCGCCGGCTCCCTCCCGCCGATCGGGGGTCCCGAGCCCCGGGTGCCTTCAGCGTGGCGCTGGTCGGTCGGCGTGTCATAGGGGGGCGCCAACCCGGCTGCCGAGTGGGACGAAGGCCAAGCCGGAGCGTCGGTATCGGCCGTGTCGGCCCCGGCACGGAATGGGGGCGGGGAGACGGGGCATCCCGATTCACAGTCGCCAGCGCCGAATGGCGGCGCGCTTCCCCGCAACGGATCGGCCCCGGGGGCCGTCGAACTCGCATAAGGACTTGCGTATGGCCCACTTCCAGAACCGCCGATTGGGGCGAGGCCCCCCCCTGAGGAGGGCGCGGTCGGCGGCGAAACCGCGACCGACGACGGATAGATCGACTCGCCCGGATACCCCGAGGAAGGTGTCGGGTGGCCGGGGGCGCCCTGCGGGTGAGCCGAGGGAGTGAGCAAAGAACCGGCCCAGGCATCCGGCGGTTGCGTGGAGCCCGAATCCGGTGCGCCGAACGGCGGGCCCGCGCTGGGACTGCCCGGCATCTGAACCAACGGCGCGTCGGTCGAGGGCACCGACAGCCCCTCAAGGTGTGGGGGCGAGGTACCCGCATCGGGCGGACGCGAGATGGTCGAGTAGACGAACCAGGCGGTGAGTCCTAATGCGGCAAAGATGAACAGCGACTTCAGCGAGTTCACAACCGTCCTCCTTGACGATTATAATGGTCCCCGACAGGAGCCATGGCATGAGCGATTACTTGAACTTCGATTCGCCCGACGACGAACTCCGTGACGACGAATATCCCGACGAGCCGGTCGAGGACGACGAAACGGACACGGTTCCCTGCCCCCAGTGCGGGGAGGAGGTGTACGAAGACTCCGTCCGCTGCCCGGCATGCGGCCATTACATGGTCGATTCGGGCCACTCGCTGTCCGGCCGGCCCCTCTGGTGGCTGGTGCTCGGATTCGCCGGCGTTCTGGCCGCGGTCCTCGCCGTCGCCGCCCTCCATTGTGGCTAGTCTGCCGCACAGGTGACCCGGGCTGGTTAACCAACCGAGCCCGCCCAGCCTGTCCACGTTATCCCAGGCCGTCGCCACATTTCGCCGGATAGGCCGCTGTATTCTACACCGGCCCGGCCGACAACGCCATACCGAAACGGAAAAGCAAAAAACAGCATCATTCCACGTCGCTTGTCATGCCGTGATCGCGTTACGCCTGTTCGCCCAGCACGTCGTTGAGCACGTCTTCGTTCACGAAAATGGGCAGGGGGGGTTCGCAGGTGACGGCCACGGCGATGGCGTCGGACGGCCGGGCGTCGATCTCGAACAACTCGCCCTCGTGCCGCACCCGCAGCCGCGCGTAGTAGGTGTGCTCCTTCAACTCGCTGATTATGACGTCTTGCATCTCCGCCCCGAGGCCCTCGACCACGGCAACGATCAGGTCGTGCGTCAGCGGCCGCGGCGTCCTGAATCCTTTCACCCGGCGGTCGATGCTCGTCGCCTCGAAAATGCCAATCAGGATCGGAAACGTCCGGTCGCCCTCGACCTCCTTGAGGTAGATGACCTGCTGCTCGTCGACCTCGCTGATGATGATGCGCGAGAGTTCCATGTGTAC
>SKJM01000699.1 GCA_007122045.1 Planctomycetales bacterium
CGAGATGACCGGCGTCGACCAGACCGAGCGGCACGAACTGATCGATGCCATCGCCATCCCCACCAAGCCCTACACCGACATGACCTTCGGCATGGGCAAGGACGGGTATCCGGCCATCTGCATGACGCAAACCGCCGCCAAGATGTATTGCAAGTGGCTCTCGGCCAAGACCGGACGCTACTACCGGCTGCCGACCGAGGCCGAATGGGAGTACGCCGCCCGGGCGGGCACCACCACCGCCTACAGCTTCGGCGACGACCCGGAGGACCTCGACGACTACGGCTGGCACTTCGAAAACAGCAATGATCGCTACCAGCGGGTCGGGCAGTTGAAGCCGAACCCTTGGGGGCTTTATGATATGCACGGCAACGTGGCCGAGTGGGTGATCGACCAGCACGTTCCCGACTTCTACGCCCAACTGCAAGAGAAGTCGGGGCCGCTCGCGAACCCCATCGCCCACGCCACGAGGCTGTACCCACGCGTGGTGCGCGGCGGCTCGTGGGATGATGACCCGGAAGACCTGCGCAGCGCGGCGCGCGCGGGCTCCACCACCGACTGGATGCTGCAAGACCCGCAAATTCCGCAAAGTCCGTGGTATCACACCGACGCCAACTTTGTCGGGTTCCGCGTCGTCCGTCCCCTGCGGGTACCCACGCCCGAAGAGGCCAAGCGGTACGAACTCGACGAAGTGCAGATTACCGAGTTGGAGGATTATCGCGACGCGCAAGCCGGGCAGTGGTGAGCCAGCCGTTCGCCGGCGGGAAACGTGGGATAGGCTTCCAGCCTGTCTTTCCCGCCGACTGAGTTGGAGGCCTATTCGACTCGGCTGACAGGCTGGAAGCCTATCCCACGCGGGTGACAGGCTGGAAAGCCTATCCCACGCAATGGATTGTCTCGCACTGCCGTAGCAGGCGGACGCGTCGTCTTGTTTCGAGCGAGTTTTCGCGGGCCTCGGCCCGCCCCTATTGTATCAACCAAGGAGTATTACGATGAGCGAAACGCAGAAGAAGACCGACCGGCGCAGTTTCCTGAAGCGAGGCGCCACGGCAGCGGCCGGGGCCGCGCTGGCCGGCAACCTGAACCTCGCCCGCACGGCGCACGCCCAAGGCAGCGATCAGATCAAGGCGGTGCTGGTCGGCTGCGGCGGGCGGGGCAACGGGGCAATGCGCGACAGCTTCAACGCCGACCCGGGGGTCCGCTGCGTCGCCGTGGCCGACGCCTTCGAAGGCCGCGCGCGCAGCACGGCCGACCGCCTGCGAAGAGACCACAAGGACCGCGTCGACTTGCCCGACGAGCGGGTGTTCACCGGCCTGGACGCCTCGAAGCGGGCGCTCGAGGTGGACGCCGATCTGATGATCAACGCCACCCCGCCCGGGTTCCGCCCCTACGACTACGCCAGGGCCATTCAGGCCGGCATGCACGTGTTCATGGAAAAGCCCTGCTGCGTGGACGCGCCGGGCTTCAATATCCTCCAAGAGGCCAACAAGATGGCCGACGAGAAGGGCCTGAAGGTGGGCGTGGGCTTCCAGCGCCGCCACAGCCCCAATTACATCGAGACCATCGAGCGAATCCACGACGGAGCGATCGGCGACTTGACGCTGCTGCGGGCCTATTGGAACGGCGGCGGCATCTGGAACCGCGGACGCGCCGACGACATGACCGAGATGCAGTACCAGGTGCACAACTGGTACCATTTCTGCTGGCTTTCGGGCGACAACATCTGCGAGCAGCACGTCCACAACCTCGACATCTGCAACTGGGTCATGCTGGCCGAGTGCGGCGGCGATCCCCAGGCGGCCCGCCCCGTCGAGGCCAACGGCATGGGCGCGTGCGTGCGGCGTTACACGGGCGGCGCGCGGGGCACCGGCCAGATTTTCGACTCGCACTTCGTCGAGTTCACCTACGCCAACGGCGCGAAGATGTACAGCCAGTGCCGCCACATGCCCGGCACCTGGACCACCGTGGGCGAAGGCGTCCACGGCACCATCGGCACGTCCAACCCCAGCGGCTCGATCAGCGGCGAAAACGAGTGGCGCTTCCGGGGCGACCGCGTCAACGCCATGGTCGAGGAGCACCGGGCGCTGATGGCGGCCGTCCGCGACGGCACGGAGTTCAACGAAGGCTGGCACGGCGCCGCCGCCAGCATGACCGCCGTGCTGGGCCGGATGGCCACGTACTCCGGCAACATCGTCAAGTGGGACGATGCCGTGGCCAAGGGCAAGACCGAGTTCCCCGACTCGCTCGATTGGGACGCCCCGGCCCCGGTGGAACCCGACGAGCACGGCGACTATCCGATTCCTGTCCCGGGAGTCTATCGGGCCTACTAAGCCGGTCGATGCCGGCCCGATGTAGGATGGACATTCCTGTCCGTCTGCCCCGTTTGTGCCGTCGCCCCAACGAGTGGTAGCGCCCCGCACGCTCGCGTGCGGGGCGTTTCTATTGCTCTCAGCGCACCTTCCCCCACTGGCGGGCGATGCGCTGCGGCGAAATGCGAACCGCGGTGCCGAGCGTCTGCGCGAAAAGCGAAACGCGATATTCCTCGAGCATCCACCGCAGCAGGAGAAGCTCCGGGTCGTCGATGCCCGCCTCGGCGTGCTCTCTCGCCCGGGCCTCGTAGGCCTCCCAGTGCTCCTGCAGCTCGCCGGCGGCGGCCCGGTCCTGCTCCCGGCTGCCGCCGCTTCGCACCCGCTCCAGCCGAACCGCGATCGCCTGGAAATACCGGCGATAGTAGCTCAGCCATTGCCAGGGAGTATGGGTGAGAAAACCCGGCGCCGTGAGGCGCGCGATCTGCCGGTCGACGTCGGCGCGGATCTCCTCCCACGCCGGTGATGCGGCTGCGATTTGATCGGCCGCAAGGCGGGCCTCATGGTAGGCGGCCAGCAGTGGCGGCAGCAGGGCGGCCGCCTCCTGTACGGCCAGCCCCAGCCGCTCGCGTCCCTCGGCCACGCGCCGTTCGAACTCGGCCCGCCTCCGCGGCGCCGGCTCGGCCGGGAACGCCCGATGGGCAATCAGGTCGGCCAGTTCCCGCTTCAGGTCGAACCCCGGCAGGCTGGCCGCGTGCAGCGTCATCGCCTCCAGGCCGGGAAACCACGCCGCCTGGGCGCGGATGTCGCGCCGGGCGGCCAGCGCGAACAGGCGCGTGGCGCCCCGGCGGCTGTCGCGCTCGGCCTCCTCGAGCGTCTCGGCCAGCCGAAGCCCTGCGGCGGCGCCCTGGTCGACCAGCTTCGGAAAGCAGCGCAGCGCAAGTCCCGCCCGGGGAACCTCGATCGACGGGGGCAACTCGTCGAAGTCCCACGCGGTCAGCCCGTCGCGATGGAAGTCGGCATGTTCGACCGCCGCGATGCGCTCCGACACCAGGTGCCCCAGGTCGCGCCGCACGGCGGTCAGCTCGCGACCGGCGGCGACCGTCCGGCCGGCGTCGTCGACCACGCGCACGGCCATGTGCAGCTCGCGCGGGACCTGGTCGAGGCGAAAATCGGCCGCCGTGATGCGCTCGCCGGCCATGCGGCTGAGGTGTCGCGCGAGCACGTCCAGCAGGTCGCCCGCGCCGAAATCGAGTTGCCCGGCCACTTGCCGGGCGGTATCGGGCGCGGGCACGAGCTTGCGCCGCAGCGGCTTCGGCAGCGATTTGATCAACGCGGCGATCTTCTGCTCCAAGAGCCCCGGCACGAGCCATTGGAGCCGGCCGGCCTCAAGCTGCCCCACGCCCTCGACCGGCGTGGTGACACACACGCCGTCGTCCTCGGAACCCGGCTCGAACCGATACTCCAGAGGCAGCTCGGTACCCGCGGCGCGCAAGCGGTCGGGAAACGCCCCCGGATCGGCCGACGCGCCGGGGTCGGCCGTCAGGTCGTCGCGCGACATCCGCAGCAGGTCGGGTTGCTCCCGCTCGGCTTCCTTCCGCCACGTTTTCAGCCGGGCCAGGTCGCACACGTCCGCGGGGATCCGCTGGTCGTAGAACTCGACCTGCGCCCATGGACCCAGCAGGAGGTCGTGGCGGCGCAGCTTCTGCTGCGTGCGTTCCAGTTCCGCCACCAGCCGCCGGTTGTGTTTCAAGAACGGCGGTTCGGCCGGCAGGTTGCCCTCGACGAGCCCCTCGCGGATGAGCAGCTCGCGGGCGGCCGGCGGGTCGATCGGCCCGAGCGCCACGCGGCGCCGCGGAACGATTGGCA
>SKJM01000272.1 GCA_007122045.1 Planctomycetales bacterium
CACCTGACACCTGACACCTGACACCTGACACCTGACACCTGACACCTGACACCTGACACCTGAGCTGGGAGGTTTCCATTGTGACCGACGAACACGAACGCGAACGGATGTTGGAGAAGCTGCTCCGTTCGCCCAGCTACCGCGTGGCGTACAAGGACGTCGATTTCTTGAGTGGGCCGGAATTGCGGGCGGTGCGCATGCAGCTCGAACTGCTGAAGGCGGAGCTGGTGCTCCGCCGGCACGGCGTCCGTTCGACGATCGTCGTGTTCGGCAGCACGCGCATTGTCGAGCCGGCCGTCGCCCACAAGCGGCTGGAGCTGGCTCAACTGCAACTGGCCGATACGCCCGACGACCCGCGGCGGCAGCGCGCCGTCGCCCGCGCCGAACGCATCGTCGCCAACAGCCACTATTACGAGACGGCGCAGCGCTTCACCGAGCTGGTCTCCAGGGCGTGCCAGCGGGAAGGGCCGGGCGACTACGTGGTGGTGACCGGGGGCGGGCCGGGCATTATGGAGGCGGCCAATCGCGGGGCCCACGCGTGCGGGGCGAAGTCGATCGGGCTGAACATCCGCCTGCCCCACGAACAGGTGCCCAACCCCTACATCTCGCCCGAACTCTGCTTCCAGTTCCACTATTTCGCGCTCCGGAAGTTCCACTTCGTTCTGCGGGCGAAGGCCCTGGTGGTGTTCCCCGGCGGATTCGGCACGCTCGACGAGTTGTTCGACGCGCTGACCCTCCGCCAGACCGGCCGCATGCAGGAAATTCCCATCGTCATCTTCGGCCGGGAATATTGGCGGCGAGTGATCGACTTCGAACATCTGGCCGACGAGGGGACCATCGACGACGCCGACCTCGACCTGTTCCGCTACGCCGAGACGGCCGAGCAGGCCTGGGAGATGATCCAAGGTTTCCACCGCCGGCACGAAGGGTGAGCCGCAGGCCCTTACCGGCCGAAGGGGACAGTCCCATTTTCGCAGCGAATATGCCGTTATCCATGAGGGATGCCCTCTCCGCCGCGAAAACTGGGACGGTCCCCCTTGAACGGTTACGTGAACCTGGCCCCTTGCACCGAGACCAAATCGGGTACAATGAAAATTGGGGATGATCGGCAGTCCAAGCATCATCCCTGCCAGCCGCAAAATCGGATGGATTCCGCAAAGTTTCCATGTCCTGCGCAGGTTGCGCCGACCAACAACGTAGGATGTGCTTTTGCTCCGCGGTTCCAACAACCCGGATTATTCATGACGGTGTAGGGTGGTGACAAGCAAGCCAAGACCTTGGTGGGACTTCGGTCGCTCGCCCGGCCCGCTTCCAGCGCACGACGTGCAAACGAGCCAAGCGTGGCTTGCGCAGTCCCACCAAGGGCTTACGCGACCTCGTCCCACCCTACATGAATAATCCGCTACAAGGGAGACAGATAGTCGATTATGGAATTCAACATCCACAGTCGTAGTAGCCGCAAGGGGGGGCCTCAGGACGTGCCCTGGGACCTCATCCTCATCATTGTGCCCATCGTGCTGGTCGTGCTGGTTGCCCTCTACCTGGTGTGGGCGAGTGTGTACACGGTCCAGCCGCACGAGAAGGCGGTGGTGCTGCGTTTCGGGAGGTATCACGCGACGGTCGATCCGGGGCTCCGGTTCTGCATCCCGCTGGCCGACGAGGTGATCAAAGTGAGCGTTGAGGAGCGCAGCCTGCGGCTGCCCCCCGAAGGTGACCTAACCCCGTACGCCCGCGAGATGGGGGGCGAAAGCCTGATGCTCACCGGCGATCTCGACGCCGTGTTGGTCGAGTGGACCGTGCAGTGGCAGGTGACCGACCCCTATCGCTTTTCGGTCAAGTTCTATCGCGAGGGCGAGCCGGACTACCCGGAGCGGGTCTTGGTTACGGTAGCCAAGAACGTGATGAACCGGCTGGTCGGCGATTATTCGATCGACGAGGTGCTGACCGAGCGGCGCGGCGAAATTGGCGAGGAGGCCCGGCAGGCGACCCAGGCGATCCTCGACGGCTACGAGTGCGGGATCGGCATCCGCGACCTGCAAATGCAGCGCACCACGCCGCCGGCGAAGGTGCAACCCGCCTACGAACAGGTGAACGCTTCCGAACAGCGCCGGGCGCAATTGAAGAACGAGGCCGACAAGGAACGCAACAGGCTGCTTCCCGAGGCCGAGGCCGAAAAGGACCAGATGATCAACGAGGCCCTGGGCTACGCCAAGCGGCGCTGGTCGGAGGCCGACGGCGAAATCAAGGCGCTGTTGGCCAGGTACCGCGCCTACGAGAAGGCCCCCGACGTGACCCGCCAGCGGCTCTATATCGAAGCCATGGAGGACGTGCTGGGCCAGGTCGAATCGAAGATCATTCTCGACGCCGACCTGCCGGATAAAGTCCTGCCGCTGCTGCCCCTCGATCAAGGAGCCCAACCATGAATATGCGTACGCGAGTGATTCTGATTTCCACCATCGTCGTGGCCGTGTTCTTCGTCCTCCTGGCACGATCGGTGATGTTCACGGTCGGCGAACGGGAATTGGCGGTGGTCTTGCAGTTCGGCGAGCCGGTCCAGAGCTATACGGAGCCCGGGCTGAGGTTCAAACTCCCGTTGATCCAGGAAGTGCGCAAGCTCCCCAAGACGCTGCAATTCTGGAGCGGCGCGGGCAGGGAGGTGCTGGAAGATCTGCCGACCGCCGACGGCATGCGGATCGAGGTCTCGGCCTGGGCCGTGTGGCGAATTACCGATCCCGAGCGATTCGTCCGGGTATTGCGAACGCTGGAAAACGGCCAATTGCGGGTGGCCACCTTTGTGCGCGGCGAAACCCGCAACGTGATCACGTCGAACGACCTGGTACAGGTCGTCCGCAGCACCGATCGGGAAATGAAGTACCCGGTGCTGACCGAACTGCTCCGCGTCTTGCAGGAGACCGATTCCGAAGCCGCCGACCTCGATGAAACGTTTCTTCCAGAAGCGGAGGAAACCGATCCGGAAGCCCCCGACGACGCGCCCGCCGACTTGCAGGACGAGGCCCTGGAGGAATGGGTCCTGGCCCAGACCGAAGCGAGAGAGCGGATCCGCGTGGGCCGGGAGGCCATCGTCGAGATGATCAAGGAACGGGTCCAGAAATCGTTGGCGGAGGCCGGCGAGGATGGCGAAGGCGGCCGCGGCATCGAGTTGGTCGATTTGGGCATCTCCCGGATCGACTTCGTGCCCCGCGTTCGCGAGGCGGCCTTCGACCGGCAAATCGCCCGCTGGGAGTCGATCGCCAGCTTCTACACCAACCAGGGCGAAAAGCAGAAACGGCAGATTCTCAATCGGACGGAAGCCCGGGTGCAAGAGATCCTCGGCGAAGGGCGTCAAAGGGCGAATGAACTCCGCGGCCAGGTCGACGCCCGCATTATCGAGGTGTACGCCGACGCCATTCGTGAGACGGGCGAGTTCTACAACTTCATCCGGACGCTCGAGGCCTACCAAGAGGCCCTCGGAAAAGGCACCCGGTTGGTCCTCACCACCGACAGCACCTTCTGGCAGCTCCTCAAAGACGTCGGCGAAGCCCCGGAAGTGAGCGTCACGGAAGCCCAGGAACCTTAGCGGTTGGCATCAGCCTCGACAAGGTCCGGGCGGCGCTCGAAGCGTTCGTGGAAGAGCGCGAACTCCCCTGGCCCATCCTCTTACCTTTCTTGCGACGCTCACCGGCACGGCGCTACCACCCCTCGCGACAAGCCGCGCCGGAACTTGGCGCGGGCGGGGGCCGCAACGCGGGGCGGAGGGCGCGAGCCGCCGGTGCTCTTCGGCCGCCCGCTCGACCCACGCCAGCCGTGCGGCCCCGCCGTTCGAGGTGACCCACGAAATCCAGCTCACCAGCTACGGCTACCTATTTCGCCACACCACGGGCCTGGAAGAAGTCGGGCTGGAGATCCACAGCCTGATCAAGACCAAGACGCCCAAGATCGAGGCCCACCACTATCCGGCCCGCACGGACGCGCATTTCCGCCGGCTGTTCGGCGTCCTCCGCGAGTACCTCGATGCCCTGGACACCGGCCGGTTCAATTACCGGCCCGGCTGGGGCTGTGCCATGTGCGATTACCGCGAGTCGCACTGCCGCCAATGGAGTGGGTGAGCAACGGTGCCGCCCACGATCTCTCGAAAACCACCAACCTCACCATGA
>SKJM01000858.1 GCA_007122045.1 Planctomycetales bacterium
CAGCAGGTCATTCGTGCCGACGGCCGAACGCGCGACGTCGCCGAGCAACCTGGGTGTAAAGCCAGTGCCATAGCGGCATCGTGCCGGGCAAGTGCAGCAGCGGCGCCAGCGGCCACAGGGCTGGCAGGCGGCGGGCCAGGTAGCGGACGGCCCCCGCGCTGTGACGCCGCGCCCCCCGCGGATCGATCACGTAGACGTGTTGCTGCAAGTCCTTCCGCGACAAGTCCGGATAGCGCGCCTGCACGCGCGGGTCTTGCAGCGGCAGGAACGCCAGCTGGCCGCGGCGGTCGAGCCAGTCCAGCCACTCCGCCGTTCCGCGACACAGCCGGCACGATCCGTCGTAGATCACCACGGCCGCCCAGGGGCGGTCGTCGGGATCGGGTAATCGGCTCACGTCGTCTCGCTCCAGGACGTTCTTTTCGTCTGCGCCGCTCATGGAGTATCCTCCCGGTTGGAGTCGCCGAGGATGTCCTCGACGTAAACCATCTTGACCATTTGCAGCACTACGGCCATCAGCGGGATGGCCAGCACAAAGCCCAGGAACCCCAGCAGACTGCCGAAGAGGATCTGGCTGATTACGCCCAAAGCCGGGGGAATATGGGCGGTGCGATGAAAAACGATGGGCATGATGACGTTGGCCTCCACGTTCTGGATCGCCATGTACAGAATGAGTACGTACAGGGCCAAGAGCGGCGATTCCAGAAAGGAAATCATCAGGATCGGGATCAGCGCGATGATGGGTCCCAGATAGGGGACAAACGTCATCGCCCCGGTAATCAAGGCCAGGCTCGGCGCCTGAGGAATACCCAACAAGGCCAGCATGATCCACGTGCTGAGCGCCAACAGGATCATCGAAATCAACTGCCCCAACAACCAGCGCCGCAGGGTAACGCCCACGGCGGCGAGGACCTCGGCAGCCCGCGGGCGGTGAACCACGGGAACCAGGCGCATCAGTCCGGTCATGTACAACCGCGGCCGGTAGGCGATGAAGACACCGACGATGACCACGATCGACAGCCCGGTGATTGCGCCGATGGTGGTCGCGAAAATTCCAGCCACGCCGCGCCATACTTGCCCTATGCCCGGCAACTCCTCCATCTCCCAAATTTGCTCGACCCGGAGTTGCCCTCCCGTGGCCTCCTGGAGCCAGTCGATAAGCTGCTCGACTGACTCTTCCAACTGCCCGGCCAGCTTCAGCGTCTCCTCGACGACCACCGGGATGAGCAGAAGGACCATCAGAACCAGCAGCGCGGCGAGGACCGCCAAGACCGTCGTGACGGCCAGCCAATGGGGGATTCGCGGCACCCGCATGAGTTGTCTGCCAAAGTAATCTACGAGAACGGCCAGCAGGATGCCGGCGAAGACCAGCAGGAGGATATAGATGGTTGCGTAGACCAGCAGCGTCAGCAGTACGACGGCCAGGAAGGTGGTTGCTTGCACGAGGCTTTTTCGGAAGACCAGACCGGACCCTCCCGAAGCATTATAGAGCCCTTCGTTCGCGTCGCTGTGTTCGGAGCCCTGGTTGCGTCGTTTTTTCCCGCTTTGTTCAGTCACTGCGCACCTCCCGCCGCTCCGAGGGCTGCATATACCATGCCGGTACGCGGGTCCGTCCAGTGGCGCGGCCTTTGCGTGGAATGTTCGGGCCAAGCGGACCGCCGCCGCGGCCGAGGAGCAATGATGACATCGCGGTCCGACTTCCGTGGCGTCCAGGGGGCGAGAAGCCGGCTTCGTGAGGCGTGACGGCGAAGAAGGAACAGGGCGGCGGCGTGCGGCACGCGACATTCTGTCCCACAACGGCATTCGAGTGCGGCAGATTGTCCCGTTCGGATCGGGGCCCCGGCTACTCGCAAACCGCCGTCGCCCGAAACTCCCGGCTATCTTGCCGGGGTCGTTGCTCCCATGCGAGCCATTCGGCGGCTTTCCGCCGCTCCGGCACGCCATTTGCTTCCCCTTTGCCGACGAGGCCACGACCCCAGCCGCGACGGCGTGGCTGAAGCCCGGAGCAAGGTGCTTCCGGGCGGATGGAAGCTTTCCAGAGTTCTGCCTGACGCAGTGTGGCGGCAGGCGGGCGACACTCGGACCCACGACAGGAGGACAACCATGTTCCGAAAACTCAGTATCGCGTGCACCCTACTGGCAGTTGCCACGGCCGCGTATGCCGGCGAGCAAGAACAGGCCGAACGGCACATCCTGAGGGCTTCGACCACGATCGGACTGCCGGTCATCGACCCCGAGGGAGAAGACCTGGGCACGATCGACGAGTTGGTCGTGTGCGGTGAGCACGACCGCATCAGCCATGCCGTGGTCGCCGCCGGAGGTGTTCTCGGCATCGGCGCCACGTTGCATCCGGTGCCGGTGGAGGCGATCGACGTTTACCTTCGCGGCATCGACCCGGCGGTCCGCCCCGAGTGGGTGGCGGAGATCGAAATCAGCCCGGAACGTTTCCAGGAGGCCCCGGCCATGGAAGATGACGAGTGGAACCTGCTGGCCGATCCCGAATGGACGGAGGCGCTGGACGAGTTTTACGCGGCGGAGCCGGTCGAGGAGCGCGGCGAGCGGGAGGTGTACCAAGCGAGCGATCTGGTGGGCCTGTCAATCTACGACCGGACGGAAGAGGAGGTGCTCGGCCGCTTGCACGAGGTTGTGTTCAGGGAGGGCGCCGGCGAGGTTCTGTACGGCGTTCTCGCCTTTGGCGGTCTGCTGGGCATCGGCGAAGAGTGGTTCGCCGTTCCTTGGGAATCGCTCACGCCCATCCAGCCTGTCGAGGGCGAGCCGGTCGAGCACCTGAGGCTCGAGGCCGACCTCGACGAGGAAGCGCTCAGCGAACTCGAGGGATTCGCCCAGCGAGCTTGGCCGCGCACGGCCGATGAGCGATTCCTGCCCGTCGAGCCCGTTGAGCCGGTTGAACCAATCGAGCCGGAAGAGCCGGTCGAACCAATCGAGCCGGAAGAGCCGGTCGAACCAGAAGAGCCGGTCGAACCAATCGAGCCGGAAGAGCCCGTCGAGCCGGAAGAGCCCGTCGAGCCAGAAGATCCGGAAGAACCCGTCGCCGAGCCCGACGACGAAGAACTCCCAAGCTGAGACAAGAAGGAGATTTCCGCCATGAGTTCCGACCTACGCGAGTGTGTTTGCATGCCCACTTCCGAGCAGATCGATCGGAGGATCCAAGAGCAGATCCGCTGCAGCATCACGTACTACAGCGAATGTTCGGCCGAGGAGATCGATCGGCGGCTGAACGAGTTGGATGAAGAATGGGACCTCGACCGGGCCCTGGAGTTGAACGCCGCCGCTTTCGCCACCGGCTCGGTCGCATTGGGCCTGTTCGGCAAGAAGCGTTGGCTGCTGCTGGCCGGCCTGGCCACAGCCTTTCTGGCCCAACAGGCCCTGCGCGGATGGTGCCCGCCGGTCGAGTTGCTGCGCCGGCTCGGTTTTCGGACCGCGCGCGAAATCGACCAGGAGCGCTACGCGCTGAAGGCGTTGCGGGGCGACCTCCAGGCGCGCAGCCCGGCGGGCGAGCCCGGCGCGGCGGAGCAGGTGGGCGCCGCCCTGGAAGCCGCCCGTGAAGCATAAAGGCAGTGCGAGACATAAAAAAGGCTTTTCCGCTTCTGGGTGCAACGCAGGCGGCCTGCACCTGGAAACGGAAGACCCGTAAACCAACCGAGTGGGATAGGCTTTCAAGAAAGTCGGTGGAAACGACGGGCTGGAAGCCTATCGGCGGAAACGACAGGCTGGAAGCCTATCCCACGTCTTTCCTTTTATCCGGAGGAACACCACCAATGTTCATGCAAACGTTCTATACGCCCGGCCTCGCCCACCTTTCCTATGTCGTCGGCGACCATGGGCAGGCCGCCGTGATCGACCCGCGTCGCGACGTGGGAGTGTACCTGGAGGCGGCCCATCGGGAAGGTGCCAGAATCACGCACGTCTTCGAGACGCATCGCAACGAGGACTACGTCATCGGCTCGCTGGAATTGGCCCGGCGGACGGGGGCCGAGATCCATCACGGCAGCCAACTCGACTTCCGCTACGGCAACGCGGTAAACGAGGGCGACGAGTTCCAACTCGGCCAGGTGAGGCTTTCCATCCTGCACACGCCCGGCCATACGATGGAGAGCATCTCGATCGTCTATCGCGACCTGGCGTTCAGCGACG
>SKJM01000150.1 GCA_007122045.1 Planctomycetales bacterium
GAACCAGTTGTGGCAGTTGTAAATGCTCTCGCAGTAGCTGTGGTTCGCGTATGGCGTTGTGGGTACGGAGCGGATCGGCTACAAGCACGCAGCGCAAGCAAGTGAATCGGGCGTTCGGGGTGTTTCCGATCCACTCGCTGGCGCTTCGTGCTTGTATCCTTCACCTTCCCTCCGTTAGCTTTGTTTCCTCCTGTTCAATCCGTCTTCCCCGCCCGCGATGTTGACAAGCGGGCGCCGAGGATACTACCATGGCATGTCGTACCACCGGTGCCGCCCCTCCTTTGGGGTAAATGGGCCAACGGAGCCGGGCGCACCCCTTTCGCCAAGGCGAGTGGCAGAAATCCATTTACCGCACCCGTAGGATGGACATTCTTGTCCGTCCAATTACGAGGCGGGCAGAAACGTCCATGCTACACAAGAGACGGACACGAATGTCCGTCCTACGTGGCAGACGGACACGAATGTCCATCCTACGTGAATTGCCGCTCGCCTGAACCATCGACCGAGGAGATTGCCTCTCATGTACCGATTTCTTTGCCGTATTGCCCTGATGGGGGGAGCCGCGCTGGCAATGGCAAGCCAGGCCGCCGCCAACCGCCCGCCGAACATCATCTACATCATGGCCGACGACGCCGGCTACGGCGACTTCAGTTGCTACGGGCAGGAGAAGTTCGCCACGCCCCACATCGACCGCCTGGCCGCCGAGGGCATGCGGTTCACCCAGCACTATTCGGGCTCGACCGTGTGTGCGCCCACGCGGTGCTCGCTCATGGTGGGGCGGCACACGGGCCGCATCTCCGTACGCGGCAACCGGGAGCATCGGCCGATCGGGCAGATGCCGATGGCCGCCGAGGAAACCACCGTGGCCGAACTGCTCCAGGAGGCCGGATACGTGACCGGCGCGTTCGGCAAGTGGGGGCTCGGCTACCCCGGTTCGCACGGCGAGCCGCTCAACAAGGGCTTCGACGTGTTCTTCGGGTACAACTGCCAGCGCAACGCGCACACCTATTACCCCACCTGGCTGTACGACAACGCCGAACAGATCGAGTTGGACGGCAAGACCTATTCGCACGACCTGATTATGGAGCGGGCGCTGCGGTTCATTCGCGAGAACAAGGACCGCCCGTTCTTCTGTTACCTGCCGGTGGCGATTCCGCACGCGGCCATGCAGGTGCCCGACGAGTACGCCGCGCCGTTCCGCGAGAAGTGGCCGCAGTTCAACGACCGGATCGGGCGTTACGCCGGCACGCGGGTGACCAACCCGATCGCCGCGTTCGCCGGCATGATGGTCAAGATGGATGAGGGGGTGGGCGAGGTGCTGGCGCTGCTCGAGGAACTGGGCATCGACGAGCACACCGTGGTGATGTTCACCTCCGACAACGGACCGCACCGCGAGGGCGGGCACGATCCCGACTTCTTCAACTCGAACGGCCCGTTCTCCGGCTATAAGCGCGACTTGACCGACGGCGGCATTCGCGTGCCGCTGGCCGTTCGCTGGCCGGGCAAGGTGCCGGCGGGGACGGAAAGCGACCTGATCTCGGCCCACTGGGACTTCCTGCCCACCGCCTGCGACCTCGCCGGCGCCGAGACCCCCGGCGACCTGGACGGCATCAGCATGGCTCCGACCTTGCTCGGCAGGCCCGACCGGCAGAAGCAGCACGATTACCTGTATTGGGAGTTCTACGAGCGGGGTGGGAAGCGCGCGGTGCGGCTGGGCAAGTGGAAGGCGATTCAACGGAACCTGCACAAAAACGCCGATTCGCCCATCCTGCTCTACGACGTCGTGGCCGATCCGGCCGAGCAGCACAACGTCGCGGCCGACCACCCGGACGTTATCGCCAAGGTCCGCGCCGCGTTCGCCGAGGCCCACGAGCCGACCGATACGTGGCACTTCCGGGCATTAGGCCGGCAGGGACAGTAGCGGCCCCGAATGAAAACTGCCGCCTACCACAAGCCGTGCAGGGGGCCGCCGGGGGCGGCCAACTGGTCGATGCGGCGGCTGACGGCCGGGTCCTCGACCAGCGGCGGCGCGTGGTGCGGCTTCGAGCGCGCGTCGATGACCAGTGCGCCGAGACACCCCCAGTGCTTCTGCTGCTCGAACGGCTCGATGCCGTAGACGTCGGCCGCCGGGTTGCTGCGGGTGAAGGTGGTCCAGAGGAAGTTCTCCAGGTTCCTCGAGGCAAAGGCGCTGTCGTCGACCACCACGATCAGCGGGAAGCCGTTGATCGCGTCTTCCCGGTTGTACGCCCGGCAAAATCGCGCGATGCCCGCCTCCGCCCCGTTCGGGTTGGGCTGGTACGCCGGCCCGGAAACGACGAGAATGCCGGGCAGGAACACGCGCGGATCGGCGAAGCCCGACCCGTCCGGCATCCGCACGCGGCGGTCGAGGGCCACGGCCAGGCTGCGGACCGGCGAGCCGGCGGCGGCGACGACCAGTTTCGAACCCTGGTTCAGCCCCGTACCGCTGTAGTCGAGCGTGTCGATGGTGGTGCAGGTTTGGAAGTGCAGGTCGCGCCGCCAGTCGGCGCGCTGGAGTACGTGGCGCAGGAACTCGGGGATGTCGTCGACGCTCAACTCGGGCGCGTCCTCCTCGGCCACGATGAACAGGTATTTCGCCAGCGAAAGCTGCCCCTGCCCCAGCAGCGCGTTGGCCTGGGTGAGCAGTTCGCGCGGGCGGCGGCGCTTCTCGTACGGCACGTATCGTTCGCTGCCGACGGCCAACAGCAGCGGATGCACGCCGGCGGCGTCGACCGCGTGCACGGCCCGCACGCCCGGCACCTTCTTCTCGAGCACCGGCCCGACCAGCTCGTGGATGAATTGGCCGAACATGGTGTCCTCCTGCGGGGGCCGCCCCACCACGGTGAACGGCCAGACGGCGTCGGCGCGATGGTAGACCCGCTCGACCTTCAACACCGGGAAATCATGCGCCAGGCTGTAGTAGCCCAGGTGATCGCCGAAGGGTCCTTCGGGTTTGACCGTTTGGGGGTCGAGGTAGCCGGTGATGCAGAAATCGGCCTCGGCGTGGATGGGCAATTGACCGTCGCGGCCGATCATCGGCACCCGGCGCCCCCCCAGCACGCCGGCGAAACTCAGTTCACTCATACCCTCGGGCAGGGGCATCACGGCGGCCACGCTCATCGCCGGCGGCCCGCCCACGAATACGTTGACGGGCAGGCGCTCGCCGCGACGGATGGCCTGGGCATGATGCACGGCGATGCCGCGGTGGAGTTGATAGTGCATGCCGGCCTCGCGGTCGGACTCGTACCGCCCTCCGGCAAGCTGCACGCGATACATGCCCAGGTTCGAGTGGTCGAGGCCGGGCCGGTCGGGGTCCTCGGTGTACACTTGGGGCAGCGTAATGTACGGCCCGCCGTCGTCCGGCCACGACTTCAGTTGCGGCAGCCGGCTGAGGGTGGTCTCGTGGGCCAGGATCGGGCCGCGACGGACACGCCGCGGCCGGGCGTTGAAGGCCGACCACGGCGCCTTCAGGTACAGGCGCGGCCGGCGGAGCAGGTCGGTCGGGTCGGCCTGGAGGCTGACGAGTTGCTTCAGCCCTTCGAGGGTATCGCGGAACAGGTACCGCACCCGCTCCATGGTGCCGAACAGGTTGCACACCATGGGGAACGCGCAGCCGGGCACGTTGGCCAGCAGGACGGCCGGCCCGCCGGCGCGAAACAGACGGCGCTGAAGTTCGGCCGCTTCGAGGTGCGCGTCGATCGGCGCCTCGATGGTAATCAACTGCCCGGCCGCGCGCAGGTCCAGCAAACAATGGCGAAGGGTGCGATATCCCATGAAACCGGGCTCGTCAAGCGCCTTTCTTTCCCTTCACGCGCCCGCGCTGACGCGCTTGCTCCATCCGCTTGCGCAGATGGGCGAATTTCGTCGCGGGGGCCCGGGCGGTTCGCTTGCCCTGCCTTGCATGACCCCGGTGGTTCGACATTGGATCGCGTGCCCGTGAAGAGGAAATCGCTGCCCTAAGCAACAGTGTAACATACTCGTGGAGCCGGCACAAGCCCCCGGCTCGATTCCATTGTTGTCAACCAGTAGAAATGTCCCCTGTTTCGCGCCATTAGAAATGTCCCGTTGGTTTAGGGGGCATATAATAGCCAGGGGTGGCCGAAAAGTGGGCCAGTCGGCGGCCGGCC
>SKJM01000075.1 GCA_007122045.1 Planctomycetales bacterium
ACCCAAATATCACCAGTGCGATCAACATCCATCGGCCGCACTTGGCAGGCTTCGCTCGGCCGACACCCGGTCAGGCGCTGGAAGCGAACCATATCGGCAAGAACCTGCGGCAGGCAGGATAGCGTAGCGTCTACCACTTCGTCGGTGACGGGTAGGACGGGGCCCCTATCGGGGGCAGACGTACGCCCTTTGCGCAGACCGCTCACGGTTGCCAGGGCCTGGGGCACGGCGACCGGGACCATCTCTTCGGAGGCCGCCCAACGGAACATTCGCCGAATACGATCGACGTTTTTGTTGACATACCGCCGGCTGTGGCCCGCGTCGACCATCGCCTGACGAACCGCCTTGAGTGCTATAGGCCCAAACCCTATGGCGGGGGTTCGGCCATAACGTGGCTGGACAAACTGCAGAAGGACCGTCCGGATCAGTTCCGCTTCGCGAGTACGTCGCCCGTCCTTGACGTAATAGCCGTCGGCATGCTTGCAGTAAGCGTTGACGATTTCAACCACTGCGAGATCACAGGAATTGCTCCGGATCAGTTGGCGGCCGTTCTGGATCCATTCGCCGACAACGCGGTCATACTCAAGTCGACTGACCCTGCTGCGCCACGGGCCCAGGTAGATGTCCGTGCCGTTGAGGGTGACAACCGCCTGCCCGGAAGCCCGGTGGCGGCGGTACTTAGGTAGGGCAGAAACGAGCCTTGGCATAGTGCAGTCCTGTCATGGGGGTTCCCAAAACGGTATGTACCGTTTTGGCCCTTCGGAAACAGGCCGCACTGCCGACCATCGGCAGGTATCCTAAGTACTGGATTCGGCGGGACTTACGACAAATGGCGGGGACAGGATTCGAACCTGCGACCTCGAGGTTATGAGCCTCGCGAGCTACCGGGCTGCTCCACCCCGCGTTGTAGGGTCGGCGACTAGCTTCGCGGAGACGTGTCGCCGTCATTCTTGATTGTACACGATTATCGGGTTTTGTCCAGGGCCGGATTTCGGTTTTCTTGAGTTGCCGCTCCTGTGAGGGGGTAGGGCCGTTTTCGGCCATCGTTTCCCCCTGAGAATCGGTCGAACACCTGATAGCCCCCCGGTCCAGGCAGGTGAGGCGTCGCGCGTCACTTCACGCAGGTCCATCGGTGCGTATAATAGGGACATGACTGCCCGAAGCCTCACTGCACTGCCCGTTTTCAACGAACGGAACCACGTGGTCGCTGCCCTCGACGGGGCACTATCGTATAGCGAGGAGGTGCTGGTCGTCGACGACGGCTCGACCGACGGCACGTCGGACTTGCTGGCCGCGCGGAACGACATCCATTTAGTTTCGCACCCGCACAACCGGGGGTATGGTGCGGCCGTACGGTCGGCCTTCCAATTCGCCGTCGAGGGGGGGTACGACATCCTGGTGACGATCGACTGCGACGGGCAGCACCAGCCGCAGCTCATCCCTCGCTTTGTGGAAGCGGCTGCCGAGTTCGACGTGGTGTCGGGCAGCCGCTACCTTCGCGATTTTCCGGGCGACGCCGACCCGCCCGAGGACCGCCGCCGGATCAACGAACAGATCACCGCCGAGTTGAACCGCCGGCTGGGGTTGCAGCTCACCGATGCCTTTTGCGGGTTCAAGGCGTACCGGGTCGAGGCGATCCGCACGATCGAGTTGCAGGAGGACGGCTACGCCATGCCGCTGGAGTTCTGGGTGCGCGCGGCGAAGCGCGGGCTGCGGATCGTCGAGGTGGCGGTGCCGCGGATCTATCTCGACCTGTCGCGGTCATTCGGCGGCTCGCTCGACGACGCCCAGCGGCGGCTGGCGGTGTACCGCCGCGTTTTGGACCGCGCCTTGGGCACCCTGTCCGGCGAGGCGCCCGCCTTCGCCCCCACGCCTCTGTGTGAGGGCTCATGAGCGGCACCGCGGCCCGGAGCACGCCCCCACAACTTCGCGCGCCCTCGGAGGACGGCGCCGCGGTGATCGCGCCGCCGCCGGGCGCGTTGGACCGTGTGCTTGCCGAGAATGGGGCGATCCGCGAGCGGTGGCGATACGACGTGCAAGGCCGCTCGCTGGCCGAACTGGCCCGAGAAGCCCGCGCCGAACTGCTCGACGCAGCCCATGCCTACACCCGGCAGTATCGCGACGCGCCGGTTCCTTCGGATGCCGCCACGGCGGAGATTTTTTTGGCAGGGCACCAGCCGGAGTTGTTCCACCCGGGCGTGTGGCTGAAGAACTTCGCGCTGGGCACGCTGGCGCGTTCGTGGGGCGCCGTGGCGGTCAACCTGCTGATCGACAACGACACGGTGAAAGGCACCTCGCTGAAAGTGCCCACGGGCGATGCGGAGGCGCCGCGGCTGGTTTCCGTGCCCTTCGATCGGGCCGGCGCGCCGGTGCCTTACGAGGAGCGGCCGATCGCCGACGCCGAGTTGTTCCACAGCTTCGGCAGCCGCGCCGCCGATGCCGTGCGGTCGCTCGTGCCCGATCCGATGGTGGCACGCTTTTGGCCGCTGGTTTGTCGGCGGGCGAGTGCATTGGGCAACTTAGGGCTGTCGCTGGCGCAGGCGCGGCACATTCAGGAGGGGCGGTGGGGGCTCGAAACGCTGGAAGTGCCGCAAAGCCGCGTGTGCGCCGCCCGGTCGTTTCGGTGGTTTGCCGTCCACCTGCTGGCGCAGTTGCCGCGGTTCCGCAGGGAGTACAATGAGGCCGTCGCCCATTACCGGCGCCGGCACGGCGTTCGCAGCGCGGCGCACCCCTTCCCCGAGTTGGCGAAGAAAGACGGTTGGTTGGAAGCCCCGTTCTGGGTCTGGACCACCGCCAACCCGCGGCGCCGGCCCTTGTTCGCCGCGCACCGTCAGGGGGGGGTGGTCATTTCCGATGGCGAGTCGGTCGAGGTTGAACTGCCCGTTACGCCCGACGGCGACGCCGCCGCGGCGGTCGAGCGACTCGGGGCGCTGGAATCGTCGGGCGTGAGAATCCGCTCGCGGGCACTGACGACCACCCTCTGGGGGCGGCTGGCCTTGAGCGACCTGTTCGTGCACGGGATCGGCGGGGCGAAATACGACGAGGTGACCGACCGCCTGTTCGAGCGGTTCCTGGGGCTGGCCGCACCGCGGTTGATGGTCGTCTCCGGCACGCTGCTGTTGCCCGTCCGCGCGCCCGACGCATCGCCGGATGAACAGCGCGAACTGAAACAACGTCTATGGCAGTTGCGGCACCACCCGGAATGCTTCCTCCAGGAACCCACGCGGGACGAACCGGGGGCTTGCGGTGAAGCGGAACGATGGATCGCCGAGAAACGCCGGTGGATCGAAACGCCCCAAACGCCGGAGAATGCCCGGCGGCGCTGCCGGGCGATCCGTGAAATCAATCAGGCGCTGCAGCCCTGCGTATCCGGGCAGCGGGTGCGGGCGGCCGAACGGCTGCACGCACTCGACCGGGCTTCGGAGGCGGCGCGGGTCCTCCGCTGGCGGGAGTACAGCTTCTGCCTGCATCCGGAGGACTCCCTCCGCCATTTTCTCGACCGGGCCCTTGCCCAACCGGGCGCTACTTGCTCTGATAGACTGACCGTGGTACGCTAGCAGACACGACCCGTACTAGTTCGCGGTTGCCTTTTCCGCAAGGATGCCCATGCCGAGTAGTTTGTCACCCAATGGCAGCACTGCGAGCCGCCGAAGCGATCGGCGCGGCGCAAATGCCCCCATCGCGATCCTTCCCGCCCAGCGGAGCGATCACGTGGGGGTCTACTGCTTTCTGAACTCGGTCTTCGGCGGACCTTCGCAAGCCGAGTTCCGCGTCTCGCTCGAAGACCCTTGCTACCAGCCGGCTGACCGGCTGCTGGCCAAGGACGAACATCGTATTGTCGCCCACGTGCAGATGCTGCACCGGTCGCTGCGGCTCGGAACACTCCGGCTGCCGGTCGCCCAGCTCGACTGGCTGGGCACCGCTCCGAAACTGCAAGGGCAAGGACTTGGGACCCGTTTGCTCCGCGCGGCGGAAAGCCGGATGGTCGAACGCGGCGCGCTGGTCGGATGGGTGCGCACCCGCTCGCCGCGGTTCTTCAGCCGGCTGGGGTGGACCGTGTGCGGCCGGCATAGTCGAAGCTGCGGCGATGCACGGCGGCTCCTCGGCGCGATGATCGACAAGGGCCTCCGCCCCGGGGCACGGC
>SKJM01000490.1 GCA_007122045.1 Planctomycetales bacterium
ACCTGAAGCTCGGCAAGGGCCGCCGGCAGCGCGTCGAGGATTTCGATACTGGCCGTGGGATTGTAGAAATTCGCCGTACCGATCTGCACCGCACTGGCGCCGGCAACCAGGAACTCCATCACGTCGTCGACCGTGGCGATGCCACCGATGCCCATCACGGGAATGGCCACGGCCCGGACCGCTTGGTAAACGGCCCGAAGGGCAATCGGCTTGATGGCCGGGCCGCTGAGCCCTCCGAGGACGTTCCCCAGCCGCGGGCGGCGCCGCCGCCAGTCGATGGCCATGCCCAGGCAGGTGTTCACCAAGCACAGTGCGTCGGCTCCGCCATTCTCGGCTGCCCTGGCGATACAGGCAATGTCGGTAACATTGGGCGTCAATTTGGCTAATATGGGTAAATTACAGGCTTTCCTGCAACCGCCTACCACGCGTTCACACCGGCCCGGATCGGTGCCGAAGTCGACTCCTCCGCTGACGTTAGGGCATGAAACGTTCAGTTCGACGGCATCGACCTCATGGTCCCCGTCCAGCATCCGCGCCATTTCGACGAACTCGTCCTCGGTCCGCCCGGCGATGCTCACCACGATGGACGTTTCGAGGCCGGCCAGGTAGGGCATCTGCCGCCGCAGGAAGGCGTCGATGCCGTCGTTGTCGAGCCCGATGGCGTTGAGCATTCCGGCGGCCGTTTCGCAGGTGCGGGGCGGCGGATTGCCCGGCCGCGGGTATCGCGTGATCGTTTTCGGAACGATTCCCCCAAGCCGGCCGGCATCGACCAGCCCAGCCATCTCGCGCGCGTACCCGAAGGTGCCCGACGCAACGACTATGGGGTTGCGCAGCTTCAGCCGTCCGAGTTGTACCGCCAGTTGCACCACGTGGCGCCCCATCGCTCCGAAACCGGTTGCGGGTCAAGGATGCGCAACGCGCAGCCGCCGCGGCCTTCGGGCGTTGCCCGAACGATTCCGACCCGCCGCGAATATAGCGGAAGCGCGGTATTCCCGGTAGGGGCGGCCGCAGCGAGCCCTGGGCTCAGGCAGTCGCCCGGCTAGATGATGCCGCCGTGAGTCCGGTACGGAGTCTGGTGATCCGGCATGTCGAGAAACCATATCCGCTCCCATTCATCCAGCATGAGGCGGAGGTTTTCCGACGTGAAAATCAGTTGCTGGGTGCGCCGGACCGGATCGCCCGAGTACGCCGGAATGATGCACCCGACCGTCGGACTGATGAGGAGTCCGAAAGCCAAAGCCAATAGCAGTCTGCGCATGAGACGGCTCCTTCGATAAGAACAGGTCGCTGCTCCTCCGACTCGATCGACATGGCCGATTGAGTCCGGCGGAGTTCACTTCGTCATTTCCATCGGCGGCGCCTCACCTTCCTGTTGCCGGCGGGAATCCGAGGCGCCGAAAAGCTACCCGCCGTGTGGACTTACAACCAAGCGACCTCCGCCCTACCAAGTGCGGAAAGAACCGGAACGGCACACCGAAAGAAGCTGGGCAAGCTGCGCAGCTAGGAAAAGTCGCATGAGGCATCGGTTTGGCCCATGCGGGGGAACATTCGCCCGCCTGTGAGAAGCCAGCCCCGTCAGCCCACGCTTCTACGCCCGGGCCATCGCCCTCACGGGGGTTCGAAACGGCGCCGAATTGCTGTCCTTCGCCGCCTTCTTGGAATCGACCGCCGGTTTTCTCGTGGCCTCCACCCGGCGCCGCATCTCTTTGCCGGGCTTGAATGCGACGACGATTTTTTCGGGCACGTTGATTCGACCGCCGGTCTGGGGGTTGCGTGCCTCCCGGGCCGGGCGGTGCTTGACTTCGAACACGCCGAAATTGCGCAGCTCGATGCGCCCTTCCTCGGCCAGCGAATCGATGATCGCATCGAAGACCCTCTGGACCACCTCCTTCGCATCGGTTTGCGACAGTTGCAGATCGTTGACCATCGACAGCACGATCTCTTTTTTGGTCACGACTGGTTCTCCTGCGAGGCGTAGTGATCGGCCGGGCTTTGCACGTCCGGGATCGAAGTGTGAATTCTGCTCCAAGTGTAGGCCCTGCAAAGATTAAAGTCAAGATCACCGCCGGCGCCGCGCGCTGCGCCGGTTGGCGCGGCGGCCCCCAGACCATCGGGGGGTCGGCACGGTTTCCGAGCGCGGCCGCTTGGTTGTAAGTCCAAATTGTCAAGGAACTTAGGTACGCGTCTGCCGCTTCGCAGCAAGTCGATACGACGCAAGTCCTTTCAGGGAAAAGACTTGCGCCAACATCGCCCGCGGCAACCGCCCAACGAAGCGGAAGCCCGCCAGTGGCGCAGCGCTGAGCAGCGCGTCCTGGAGTCAACCTCCTTATCGGCCGCAAATTCGGAAATCTTCAGCCAGTCTGCCCAACCCGCAAAAAGAGAACTACCTCCGCCCGAGTTCGCCAAGTGCATGCTCGACCGCTTGCCTCTGCCGGTTGTCCAGGGGCTGGTGGCCGAATCGGACCTGGTAGAAGGCCCGGACGACCTGTTGGGGGGTGGCGGCGAGATGTTCGCAGCCCGGGATGCCGGCCAGCCGGGCTGCGGCTTCGGTTGCGAACTCATAAGGGGTTTGGCCGGGCGCGCGGCGCAGGCCGTGCCTCCGCAGCAGGGTGACCAGCCGGCGGTAGAACTCGATGCGGCGGCCGTCGTCGCGGTCGGCGGGCACGGTGCCGGGCCACAGGCGGGGCGCCGCCCACCGCCACAGCCATCGGCCCCCGCGGTAGGTGAGCCCTCCCGCCGCGACCAACAGCATGGCGGCGAGCCCTCCTCGCCAGCTAAACCACTGCCCGGCGCCGGCCCACGCCCGAAGCAGCTCGTACCACCACGCCGGATCGGTGAGGGCCCCGTACGCGCGCTTGACGGCCCGGACAATGGGCTGATACACGGCCTCGTGTTGGCGGGGCCGGTCCATTTCCAGGACGTAGTCGGACCAGAGTTGCTCCATCCATAAGGAAGCGACGCGAAAGGGTTGGAGCCAAGGATTATAGAGGCGTTGCTCGTCGCTGGCGGGCGTGGGGTCGAGGCGGATCCAGCCGTCCATGGCGACTCTCGGCCGCTTCGGGTGGCCTTCGAGCAGGTGCGGCGGAATGTGTTCCGGCTCCAGGTAGGCCTCGACCCACGTATGCGCGTGAAGCTGCCGCACCTGGAAGAACCGGCCCGCCTCGTTGTACTCGTCGGTCATGTAGCCGACGACCATGCGGGCGGGAATGCCCTGGCTGCGGAGCATCAGCGTCAGCGCGGTGGCGAAATACTCGCAATGGCCCACGCGGTTGCGGGTGAGGAAGTCTTCGATGGGGTCGAGCCCGGCATGACGCGGCTGCCCGGTCAGGCTGTACCGAAAGAGGCCGGAAGACGCCAGCATATGCTCCAGGTGCCGCACCTGGCCGTAGCGATCCGCGGCCGGGATGCCCGACTGCGCCAGCCACTGCCCGGCCAGGCGTCGGACGCTGGGCAGCGCGTTTTCGCCGTCGGGCATGTCGAAGGCGAGGGAACTGGGCGTCCGGCCCCGCCCCGGCACGAGCCGCTGCTGCCGGCCGCCGACCAACCCCGTGGTGCCCAACGTGTAGGAGAACCGTTGCCGGCGCAGGTAGTCCTCTCGGAGGAGCCGCTCGCGGCGAAAGTCGATCTGCACGACGTCGTTGCGTTCGGTCGGCACGAAGGGCATCACACAGAACAGTTCCGGCTGGTTGAGCGGTTCGATGGTGATTTCCTGGCGGATCAGCCCGGCCGGCAAGGGTTCGTTCCTGGGTCGCAGCGGCGCGTAGCCGGCCGCGCTGCCCGCGCTCCATTGCCCACCCCCGTAGCTCATCAGCAGGGCCCCTTGCAGGTAGATGGGTCCGGCCACGGGATAGGGCTCGCCGGTGCGGTGGTCGAGGAAGCGGACGCGGAGGACCTCGGCGGGGTCTTCGATCGTCTCGCCGAGTTCGCCCAAGGTAACCCGGTCGCTGAAGCCCACCACGTTCTGCGGGGCGATGATCGCGCCGCGAAACGCCGTTTGGCCCAACCGCGGCACGGTCAGGAACAGCACGGCGGCGAGCACCAGCGTGCCGGCGCCCCACAGCCCGAGCCGCCGCGACAGGGCCCAGCCCACTCCCGCCGCCGAATCGTCGACCGCGCCGCCCGTAAAGCTCGGCGCCTGGGCG
>SKJM01000780.1 GCA_007122045.1 Planctomycetales bacterium
GGTTCCCGGCCACGGTGCGCATGGTTCTTTCGGGCCAGTGCGAGCGGCGCGCGGTGCTGAAGGCCGTCGGTCCCGCCCACCAATTCCTCACGAAGCCGTGCAACTCGGAGACGCTCAAGGCGACCCTCGGCCGCGTCTGGCGGCTGCGCGAGCGGATGCCGGCGCCCGAAGCGCAAGAACTGGTCTCGCGGGTCGAGTCGCTCCCCAGTCTGCCGGAAAGCCTGGCGGCCTTGTCGGCCGAACTGGAAACCGCCCAAGGTTCCGTAGATCGGGTTGGCCGGATCGTCGCCGCCAACCCGGCCATGGCGGCCCGCGTGCTGCAACTGGTCAACTCCGGCTTCTTCGGCAGCCCGCAGCCCATGGTCGATCCCTGCCGCGCCGCCGGCCTGTTGGGCCAGGAGCGGCTGCGCGAACTGGCCGAATCGACCGAGGCGTTTGCCACGGCCGCGCTATGCGAATGGGGGATGACGCGGCTTACGGAGGTCATCGAGCACAGCCGGGCGGTGGCGGAGGCCGCCGGGCGCATCGCCCGGGCGGAATCGGACTGCCCCCACCTGCTTGCCCAGGCCCGCTGGGGCGGCCTGCTGCACGACGTGGGAAGCCTGGTGCTCATGCAGGAGGCGCCCGACCGCTACGCCGACCTGTTGGCGGGCGGCGACGACCGCGACGCCATCTGCCACCGCGAACGGCGCGCCTTCGGCGCCGACCATGCCGCGGTCGGCGCGTACCTGCTGGCCCTGTGGGGCCTTCCCCCTTCCCTGGTTCGCATTGCGGCGCTGCACCACGCGCCTCGCGAATGGGACGACCGGACCTTCACGGCCCTGACGGCCGTTCACGCCGCGAACGTCTTATGCCGGGAGCCGTTGGCCGGAACGGGCGGCCCGCGCTGCAACCTCGACTACCCGTACCTCAAACAAATCGGTAAGATCGACCGCGTTGCCGCCTGGGCCGAACTGTGCCGCGCCGCCGAACCAGAGGGAGTGATGGTATGACCGAACGCATTCTCTGCATTGACGACGACCCGAACATCCTTCAAGCGTACCAGCGGGCGCTCCGGAAGCGGTTTCGCATTGAACCGGCGCTGGGGGGTGAAGAAGGGCTGGAGGCCGTGCGCAACCAGGGCCCGTACGCCGTCGTGGTGGCCGACATGCGCATGCCGGGCCTCAGCGGCGTCGAGGTGCTCGCCCAGGTGAAGGAACTGGCGCCCGACACGGTCCGCATGATGCTCACCGGCAATGCCGACCAGCAGACGGCGCTGGAGGCGGTCAACCGGGGGCACGTGTTCCGCTTCATGACCAAGCCCTGCCCGCCCGACGAATTTGCTCAATTCCTGGAAGCGGGCATCGAGCAGTACCGGCTCATCCGCACGGAGCGCGACCTGATGTCGAGAACGCTCGGCGGATGCATCAGGGTGCTCACCGACGTGCTGGCCGCGGTGAATCCGGCCGCGTTCGGCCGCGCATCGCGCGTGCAGCGGCTGGTGAGCGACCTCGCGGCGGAGTTGGGGGTCGAGGACGGCTGGCGGATGCGCATCGCCGCCATGCTGTCGCAGGTCGGTTGTGTTTCCATCCCGGAGGCGACACTCGAGAAAGTGTTCCACGGCCAGGAGCTTTCTCGTGTCGAGGCGGAACAGTACGCCGCCTATCCGGCTCTGGGCCGCGAAATGCTGGAAAACATCCCCCGCCTGGAGCCGGTGGCCGAGATCATCGGCTACCAGGAGCATCCCTACGAAGGCACCTGCGCCGAGGACCCCGTGCACGGCGAGCGCATCCCGCTGGGCAGCCGCGTGCTGAAAGTCGCCCTCGATTTCGACGCCCTGGTCCACGGCGGCTACTCCGACGAAATGGCCATGGCCAAGATGCACGACCGCGCGGGGCTTTACGACCCGCAAGTCGTCGAGGCCCTCGGGAGGGTCCTGCGCATCGAGCAGACGTGCGTGATCCGGCAGGTGAAGGTCTCGCAGTTGGGCGACGGCATGATCCTGGCCGAGGACGTCCGGACTATGCAAGGTACCCTCCTGTGCGCGAAGGGGCAGGAGATGACCCCCTCCATGCGCGCCCGGCTGCGCAATTACGTGGCCAACATCGGGATCAGCTCGCCCATCAAGGTGTTCGTTCGCACCGACGCCTTGACCGAGGCCGTCCCCTTGGCCCGGCAACCCGGGCCGGCGCACGCCGACAGGACCCCATGAGCAACCCGTCTCCAACCCGAATCCTGGCCATCGACGACGACCCGGCCATGCTCACGCTGTTCCGGGCCGTGCTCGGGAAGCCGTGCGCCGGGCGGGAACCGGAACGCCTCCGCATGTGTGTCGATACGGCGTTGTCCGGCGCCGAGGGGCTTGAGTTGTTCCGGCGCGCGCACTGCGCAGACCGACCCTATGCCATCGCCTTCGTCGATCTGGTCATGCCCGGCATGAACGGCATCGAGACCGCGAACCGGTTGTGGGCCGTGGACCCCTCGCTGCTGGTGGTTCGGGTAACGGCCTCGGAAAAGGCGTTGCGCATGGCCGAATTGGCGGTGTTCGAGGAGAGCGATCGACTGCTCTCGCTGCATAAGCCGCTGCATCCGGTCGAGCTGCGGCAGGTCGCCCGGTTCCTCGACCAAAGGAAGCGGGCCGAGGACGCGCTCCAGAGGCGGACGGTGGAGCTGAACGAACGCATCGAGGAGATGCGCCGCCTGCAGGCCGAACTGGCCCAGGCGCAGCGGCTGGAGGCGATCGGGCAGCTTGCGGCGGGTATCGCCCACGAAATCAACACGCCCACCCAGTACATCGGCGACAACACCCTGTTCCTCGGCGACGCGTTCCGCGTCGTCGTTCGGGTGTTCGAATCGGTGGAACGGCTTCTGGCTTGCGACGGGCCGGCGCCGGCCGAACTGCTCGAACAGGCGCGCGCTGCGGCCCGCACGGCCGACTTGCCGTTCCTTGCCGAAGAGATCCCCCGCGCCGTCGAGCAATCGCTGGAGGGCATCGGCTGCGTGGCAGAGATCGTGCGTGCAATGAAGGAGTTCTCGCATCCCGGCGCCGAGAGCAAGGTGGCCGTCGATCTTAACCGGGCCGTTGCGAGCACCTTGACCGTCTGCCGCAACGAGTGGAAGTACGTGGCCGACCTGACGACCGACTTCGACCCGGCCCTGCCGCCGGTCCCGTGCCTGCCCGGCGAACTGAATCAGGCGATCCTCAACATCGTCATCAACGCCGCGCACGCCATTGCCGAGAAGGTGGCGGAAGGCGACTCGAAAGGGGCCATTACGGTCCGCACCCGGCGCCGCGGGAACGCCGCTGAAATCCACATCGAGGATACCGGCACCGGAATCCCCCAGCACTTGCAGCCGAAGATTTTCGATCTGTTCTTCACCACGAAGACCGTCGGTCGAGGGACCGGCCAGGGACTGACCATGGCGCGCTCCATTATCGTGGAAAAACACGGCGGCGCGCTCAGTTTTCACAGTGAACCGGGCAAAGGAACGGCGTTTATCGTCCTTTTGCCCTTGGAGCCGGCGGCCAATCAACCGGTGGCCGGAAACGGGGAGCACCATGACACCTGCCACGAAACCCATTGTCTTGCTGGTTGACGACGACAGCCACCTGCTGCACGGACTGGTGCGCGCGCTGCGCCGCCAGCCGTTTCAGCTTTACACCGCCCGCTCCGGTGAGGAAGCCGTCGCCGCGATCAAGGCGCACCCGGTCGACGTGCTGGTGACCGATCACCGGATGCCCGGTATTTCGGGGAACGACCTGCTGGCTTGGGCAGCCCAACACGCCCCGGACATCATGCGCATCGTGCTGACCGGGCACGCGACGACCGACGGGGTCATCCGCGCGGTCAATGAAGGGCGCGTGTTTCAGTACTTCACCAAGCCGTGCCGCGAGGTCGACCTGGCCCTGGCCATCCACAAGGCCGCCGAGTACCGCGCGCTGGCCCGCGAAAACCAGCGGCTGACCGACGAAGGACGCCGGTGGCGCGCGCAGCGCCGCGAGATTCGCCGGCGGCTGGCCCGGCTCGAACGGTGGTGCCACGCCGGCGCACCCGAGCACAGGACCACGCCGGAAACCGGCCGCGGCGCGCTCATCGAAGAAGCCCGCCAAATCATCGAGGAAACGCGGCGCATCGTCGCCGAACTGGGCGATGCCTTGCA
>SKJM01000436.1 GCA_007122045.1 Planctomycetales bacterium
ACGGCGGCGTACGTGGTTGGATTCCAAATATCGACCACGGAACCGAGCCCGAAGTCTTTCACCAAAACCGTACCCTCCGGGGTGCCGTCGCTCTTCCAAAGCTGCGCGCGGTCGTCGTGTTCTTCGCCCGGCTCCCATGTCCCGTTGTCGTCGTACACGAGGAAGGCCAACGTGCCATCGACGTCGGCCAGGCTGCCGAGAAACATATTGTCGGTCGGTTCGAGCGTCGGAATCTCGACGGTGCCTTCCGGGGTGCCGTCCGTCTTCCAGAGGCCGGTATCGCCCCAATGGTCGCTGTGAAAGAACACGGCATCGCCCACCTGCGTGAACTGTGCCGGATACGTGCTCTCCGGACCGGGTGTCAGGTCGCCGAGCATTTGCGGCATGACGCTGAGCAGGCGGCGGTCTTCGAGCGGCTCGCAAGCGAGCCGGCGTGGATGAAGGGGGTTGCGAGCGGCCGGTTCCCAACGATCGGCTCGGCCTCGCGCGACAACGGCCAGCAGCGTGTGAAACATGATGCGTTCTCTCACAGACAGGATTCTTCGGAAGCAGGTACCAAGCCGGCCCGGCCGCGCGGCACCCGCCGATTGCCGCGGCCAGCGTAGCAAACTGCCTCTAGTGTGAACGAGAAGCGGCCGGATTGCAACCCCCTTTCCGAGAAATGCCAGTGCGCGCATAGCTTATCCGGGTTGTGCCGCCCATTCGGCCGCCGTGTCGGAATTTCCTTACACCCGCCCTTTTTGAGGTTGCCCGACTCGGGGTTTTTCGGTAACACTCCGCCTAACCGTTCACCGGCCGGGCCGGGAGCCTGTACCCTTCCGGGAGCGAGTGGCTGCGCAGAATAGGGCAGATGGGGCGAAACCGGGTGCTAGTCTAAGTCAGGCGATTCGCCCTCCGCCACCGAAGCAGCCTGCGGCGGCCGTTCGCCGGTAGGGCGGCGGCAGTGAGCGCGCCGCCCTTTCCGCGCGCCACGTCCCTTATCCCTTGGGTCAACAAGCAAGGAGCCATGCGATGGGCAAAGAAGTGAAACTCGGATTGGCCGTGATTGTCGGCCTGTTCGTAGTCCTGGGTGGGGTCATCACGGTGCGCCTCGCGTCGCTGGGCGGGGCAGGCGAGTCGGCCTTCGCGGAAAACGCCTCCAATGACACCGCGACGGGAACGGAGACGCCCGCAAAGACTCCGGCGGCGAACTCGGCGGCAAAGCCTGGTGGAGACGCTCCCCGCGATGCAGAACCCGCGCGAAAACCCGCCGCCACCGTGGCCCAAAAACCGACGATGCTATCGCCGGAGGATCCGGAGCCGTCAGCCGGCGGCGGGATCCGATGGGGGGAATTGGCGGTGGAGCGCGGGCCGGCCGAGGGCGATACCGATCCGAAGCCGGCGCCCTCCGATCCGCCCCAACCGGACGCCCCCCCGGCCGAATCCGGCGGCGCCGGCGCGGCCCCCCCGCCGCCCGATTGGGGCGCCGGTTTTGCCGTGGCGAGTACGGAGCGCGGCGCCGGGCAGGCGTACGAACCGGCCCCGGCGGATCAATTCGCCCCCCCGCGATACGAAACCGCGCCCGTGCGGCCGTTCGGCTCGCCGGACGATCCGGCCGGCAACCCGGGCGGGCAAGCCGGCTATATGCCCCGGCAGCCCAGCGGCCCCTCCGTCGCGGCCCGCGAGATCAGCGATACCCGCCTCGACCCCGACCGGACCACTGACCGCCGCGACGACGGCACCTACGAGGTCCAGCCGAACGACAGCTTCTGGACCATCTCCGAAAAGTTGTACGGAACCGGGGCCTACTTTCGGGCACTCGCCAAGCACAACCGCCGCAAGGTGACCGACCAGAACCGGTTGCAGGTGGGCCAGGTGATCGAAGCCCCCGACGTCGCGGAACTCGAAGCAAAATACCCGGCGTACTGCCCGCGGCCCGAGCATCGCCGCGTGGCGCGGCATCAACCGGCGTCGCTGCCCGCCGGCAGGCACGACGCCGGCGCCGTGTACACGGTCGTCGAAGGCGACACCCTGTACCGGATCGCCCGCTACGAGTTGGGCGATGCCTCGCGATGGTACGAGATCTACAAACTCAACCGCGAAATGATCGGCGAGAGTTTCAACCACTTGCGGCCGGGTACGCGGCTGGTACTGCCCGAGGACCAAGCCGCCGGGCCCGCCGATACGTTGACCCGGCGGCCCGGCTCGCTGTATTAGACGCCGATGAAGATCATTTCGGGCGGGCAAACGGGGGTCGATCGGGCGGCGCTCGACGCGGCACGTGCCCTCGGCTTCCCGCACGGCGGATGGTGCCCCTTCGGCCGGCGCGCCGAGGACGGCCCGATTCCCGAACACTACCCTCTCGTCGAAACCACCTCGCCCGACTACGCCGCGCGAACCGAACGCAACGTGCTCGATGCCGATGCAACGCTCATCCTCACCCGTGGAAAACCCGCGGGCGGCACCGCGCTGACGGCCCAACTGGCGCAAATGCACGGCAAACCCGTGCTGGTGATCGAGCCCGACGACCCGCGAGGCGCCGAAACCATTGCCACATGGCTTCGCGAACACGCTTTCGCCGTGCTCAACGTCGCCGGGCCGCGGGAGAGCCAGAGTCCCGGCATTGGTGCGGCCGCCGAGCGAGTGCTCCGCGGCGCCCTGCAGCGATACGCAGCCGGGTAGGGCGCCCTCTAGCCGAGGGCAAAGAAGCCCGTGCGCCAGGCGTCGGAACGGTGCGGCCTATCCGTCCACCGGCGCCTCTTCGGCAGGCGTCTCTTCGGCGGGCGTCTCTTCGGCGGGTGCCTCTTCGGCGGGTGCCTCTTCCACCGGGACATCTTCTTCCACCGGCGGCTCTTCGACGGGGGCTTCTTCGACGGGCGCCTCTTCAGCGGGCGTTATCGTGGGCGGTTCGTCGGGGGCGTCGAGCAGTTCGGGAAGCCGCACGGTCAGGCCCGACCAAATGACCACCGGCCGGCTGCCGGGATACCCGACCAGGTTCTCGCTCGGATTCGTGACGGCCACGCCGGCCACGACCACCGTGTCGCCCTCTTCCACGCCCAGCGGCTTGTCGCTGAGCACGTTGTAGGGGGTCTGCGCGCCGGGCATGGCGAGCATCGTCCCGTAGAGGCCGTCCCGCTCGACCTCGCGGCCCGCCGTGCCGGCAAGCACGATGCCGCCGCTGGCCGTATCGGGGTCGTCGAGGCGGGCCAAGGACGCCGCGGCGATTTCGCCGATGCGGCCTGCCCCAAAGCTCAGGCGTTCCAGCATGATCTCGGCCGCCAGTTGCCGATCGAACAGGCCCGCCGCTTCCGGCTCGACAAAAGTCAGCCGCTCGGCCAGTTCACACAACGCCTCGTAGAACGAATCGCTGAGGGCGTCCTGCTCGCCGAGGGCTTCGAATTCGGAATGGGCCGCCTTCAGCGCCGCCCCCAACTGCGCCCCATCGTACGAAGCGCGATGCTTCGGCCCGACGTAGCCGGGCCGCAGCGCCGCTTCCTCGGGCTCCGGTTCCATGCCGGGGAGGTCGAAAGGCTCCAACTCGATGGGCAGGTCGATTTCCGCAACTTCCACCGGGTCCGGCTCGGCCTCCGCTTCGCCAAAATCGATCCACCATTGCGCCTGACGTTTCAGCCGGTCGCCCTCCCTGACCGTTGCACCGCCAATGTGCACGTCCTCGAGGGCCACGATGATTTCACCCTCCGGCGCGGTGAGGTGCTCTTCGCCGTCGATGTTCACGGCCACCAGCGGCCGGCCGGACTCCGGGCGAATCCTGCCCTCGGCTATCAAGTGCTCGAAGTTGATGTCCAGGTGGCGCGAGACCCCGCCGAGGAGCGCCCCGTCGGGCCTCGGAGGGGCGGGATAGACCACCGGCGCATCGGCCTGGGCTTCCAAGTCGCCCGGCTGGGCCTCCTCGCCCGTGCCACCGGGCCAATGCTCTTGCGTATGGCCGACGCCCGGCAGCCACACATTCAGAAAATCAAACTGGTCACCCCCGAAAAAGTTCAGGCCGTAGTAGCCGATCGATAGCCCGACCACTCCGCCGAGCACCGCGCCGAGCAACTCTCTTGCCACGCTCTTCTGCTTACGTCGTGGACGTGCGGCGATCGACGACGGGGCCGATGCGTCGCCCCGGTCGGCCGTGGCGCGGAAGCCCGCAAACG
>SKJM01000062.1 GCA_007122045.1 Planctomycetales bacterium
CCACGGCGCCACCCGGTCGATCACGTCGACCGTGCCCGCACGCAACTCCGCCACCGCCCGGCCGGGCTCCATGCGATCCTCGACGATCTCGGCTGGTTGTCCCGACTTCCGGGCGGGATCGTGTTCATTGCCGATGAACACGGCCTGGCCGTCTTGGCGGTTTGCCGGGCGGTACGGGCCGTTGCCGGGGATGGACTCCGGCGGGCCGGGCCAGCTAAGCGGCGGCACGACGGTCTGCAGCAGCCGTTCCGGGCGCACGTGCACGCGGCCGAGGTCCACCTCGACGCGATACACGCCGGTAACGCTCACGCCCGCCATCAGGTCGGTCCCGGCCGACGCAGAGCCCCAATCGCCCCCGGCGGCCAGCCGCAGCAGGTGCCGCGATACGTCGTAGCCGGTCGGCGCCGCCGAGCCGCCTGATCCACCCGCTGCTGGCTGCAATTCGAATACCAAGCGCTGCCCCAGCTCCTCGGCGGCGAACCGGCCCAGCGGGGACAGGTACCGGCCGCCGTCGGTTCCCGGCGCGACAAGCTCCATGAGCGTGCGATAGCGCAGGCGCGCCGTCCGGCGCGCCGGCCAGTCGATGAGGCTGGTGGGGGCTGGACCGGACCCGGCCAGGTCGCATACCGCCACGACGACGCGGGGATACCGCGCGTGGAGTTGCTCGGCCAGCGCTTTCGCCTCCGGCAGGCCGGGCCAAACGGCGATGGCGCTGCGGCACAGCCGCGAGGCGTCGCCGAGACGCTGTTCGGCCGCGGCGGCCCGGGCCTCGCCCAGCAGCGCTTCGGCCTGCCCCCGAAGCCGGCCTTCCCACCGGACGACCAGGTCGTGCTCGGGGAACCACTCGGCCAGGTTGCCAATCAGCGCCCGCACCGCAGCGTAGTCGTGCTCGGCGGCGTAGTGGTCGACCAGGCTGCCGGTGGCCAGGCCCAGGGCCTTGTCAAGCCCCTCGCGCTGCGGATTCCGGTGATAGGTTTCCCGGAGCATCGCCAGCGCCAGGTCGAACCGGCCGGCGAGGTGGGCCGCCTTGGCCTCTTCATAAACGTACGTCTCCAGCGCCTCAGCCAGGGCCGGCAGCTTCGCGTAGTGCCGCTGGAGGAACGCGAAGTAATCGTAGGCCTCTTCCAGCTTCCCCGCGGCCACCAACCGCTCGGCCTCGGCCAAGATCATCTGCTCGAACAGTTCGACCTTGTCGATAGCCTGCCAGGGCACCTCGTAGTCGACTCCCGGACGCGCCAGCAGACGGATGCGCAGCCGCTGGCCGCGCGGGGGGTCGGCGGGGACGGCTCGGTCGGGCAGGTCGAGCGGCTCCACGTCGAGCACGGCGTGGTCGTTCGCCGCGTTGAGCGTGATCCGGTCGAACGGCTCCTGCTCGTACAGCGGCAGGTCGGCCGGGACCGGTGCAAGCAATGCGGCGATGAGGAGGGAGGAGAGGCTCATGGGGATGCGTGCGGTTGGACGGGCGAAGGGGACAGTCCCATTTTCGCGGTGGAAGGACGAGGCGATTGGGCGAACCGGCCGGAGTGCCGCGAAAATTGGGACCGTCCCCCATCGGGCACCTTGACCCGGTAGAGACTCCCCGATCCTCCGCCGATGAGCACGTCGTCGCCGATGGGCACAGGGGCGGTGGCCAGGGGGCGGTCGAGTTCGAGGCGGGCGATTTCGCGGCCGTCGGCGGCGTCGATGCGCCAGAGGGTCCCCCCGGCGGTTGCCAGCACGAAATGCCCGCCGTCGAGCGCGGCCGCGCCGACCGGCGGTGTGTTGGGCAGGGCCACGCGCCAGCACAGCTTTGCCTCGGCGTCGAAGCACAGCAACTGACCGGCTTCGGTGGCCAGCAGCACGTGGTCGCCGACGCGCCGCGGCCCCCAGGCGACGGGCGCGTCGAGCGACCATTGGTCGCGGCGGTCAAGCCCGGGCAGTTCGTAGGCGGTCACCTCGGCGGCTTCATCGACGGCGAACACCACGTCGCCCGCTGCGGCCAGGGGCGCGACGATCGGCCGCGCCAATTCGACCGTGGCCGCGGCCTTCAGGTGCGGCTTCGGGTCCGGCGCCGTCGTCACGGAATACAAGGTGCCCAGCCCGTCGGTCACGGCCACGTGCCCGCCGTCGCCGGCGGCCGGCACTCGCCAGTCGAGGCGGTTTCCCGGGGCCAGCGGGGGCTGGAAGGGCGCGGCCGGCATCTCGCCGGTGCGCGGGTCGAGCAAGAACAGGTGGCCCGGCACGCACGGCAGCAGCACGCCGCCGTGGTATGCCGAAGGCGGGCAGGTCAGTTGGTCGGGGAGCGTGCGCCAGGTATAACGCCCCGGCTGGTCGGCCGGGGTAAACACGGCAAGCTGGTCGGAGCCGGCGCCGGTCGAGAGCACCAGGGTGCCGTCGCCGAGTGCGGTGACCGTGGTAACGGGGCGGCGGAATTGCCCGGCTTCGACGGCCGGCCGGTCGAGCACGGACTCGTCGGCGATGTCGCCCATTTCGGCTTGGAACAGCGCGCCCGTGCTGCTCGCGGCGATCACGTGGTTCCCTCCGCCTGCGATAATGGGCGGGCCCGCCGGCGGAACGGCAATTCGGTTTTCCCACAGCGTACGCCCGTCGTCGGCGTGGACGGCGGCCACGATCACCCCCGGCTCACCCTGCCGCCGCCGCACGTGGACGACGGCGTTGCCGATCGCCCGCGGGGGCTCGAGGAACGCGCTCTGCTCGGCACTGACCCACTGGGGCACCAGCCGGCCCTCGGCGGCCCGCACGGCGAACTTGGTCAAGTGGTTGTCGGCCAGGTAGAGTTGCCCCCCCTGAAACAGCCCGTAGCGCACCAGCGGCTCGGTGTCGGTCGTTTCGCGCTGCAGGATGGAGACCAGGGGTTCGTCGGGCTCGGCCGCGGTCAGCTCGAACGCGTACGCCGCGCCCAGGTCGGTGATGGCGATAATATTCCGACCGGCGACCACGGGCGAGGTATCGAACAGCCCGCGCACGCGGAACTCTTGCAGCCGGCGCCGCGTTGCGGGGCCGTCTTGCGCGTCTTGCTCATCGCCGGACGCCGCGCCGGACGCCTCCGCCGGGGCGGTGCCGTACACGCGCAGCACGGCCGAGCGCGCGCGATCGTTCACCGGCACCAGCAGCACGCCGGGCGCCAGCACCGGCGCCGCCGTGAGGCTCCCCTGCGCATGGCCCAGGTGAATCACGTCGAGGCATCGGCCGCTTTCCAACTCCAGCACGAACAGGTTCGAATGGTCGACCGCCTGGTAGATCAGCCCGGAGCGGGTATCGACCGCGGGAGCCACCGGGACCGGCTGGGGCAACTGGATCTGGCGGACGGATGTCCCGGCTTCGGCGTCGACGAGGTGCAGGCGGCCGCCGCGGGTTGCCACGACGAGCTGCCCGCCGGCAAGCACGGGCGGAACGTCGACCGGTTCGCCCAGGGGCAGGCGCCAGCGGGGCCGGCCGGTTTGCCCATCGAGCCGCCACAATTCCCGGAGCGGCGGGGCCGATAGGAACACGTCGCCGCCCGAACCCGCGGCAACCGAGGCTACCGGCGCGCGGAGCCCGTCCGGCGACTGGCCCAATTGGCGCGTCCACAGCAGCCGGCCGTCGGCGGCGCTGAAGCCGTAGGCGGCCCCCGCGGCCACGGTCACCAGGACCTCGTCTTCGACGTCAGGAACCGGCTCTTTCGTGGTTCGCTCGGCAAGGGTCAGCACAGCGGAAACGGGCTGCGGCGGCAACTCCGTAACGGCCTCGATCGCCTCGTCGGTCACCTGCACCGCCGACTGCTGCGCCGCCGAGATGGCCCGCGTGGAAGCCATGAGCTTCGGATCGCCGGCCAGGGCGGGGTAGCTGCGGAGCAACCGGCGCCGGGCTTCGTAGGCCGCCGGCGAGTCGCCTTCGGCCAGCGCTTTCTCGATGGCGGCCACGGTCGCGTCGAGTTCCGTCCCCTGGTGAATCTGCCGTTCGACCAGGCCGAGCCGGGCCTCGATCTCGTCGAGTTTCGCCGTGGGCTGCAAGCGCGTCGGCACGTAGTTGCGGTTGGTCGCCATGGCGAGGGCCTCGCGGGCCAGTTCCAGCACTTCCGGATCGTTGGCGTCCCGGGCGCGGTCGGCCAGTCCCTCGGCGATCGCCGGCAGGATGCCCGCCAACTCGCTGC
>SKJM01000019.1 GCA_007122045.1 Planctomycetales bacterium
CGGGCGCCCTACCGCGACGGGCTTCACCCATTCCATTGGCGATGGGTGTCCGATTATTCCGGCGGCATGCTTACCGACTGGGGCGCCCACCTGCTGGACTTTTCCCAGTGGGCCAACGACACCGAGCGCAGCGGGCCCGTCGAAGTCGAGAGCACCGGCCGCCGCCACGAAAGCGGCCTGTACGACACGTACCACGAGTATCACCTGAAGTACCGCTACGCCGACGGTGTGGAACTGACCATCGACAGCGGCGGCACGGGCATCCGGTTCGAGGGCGCCGAGGGGTGGGTGGGCAACGCGAGCTGGCGAGCCCCGCTGGAGGCCAGTTCCGAGGAGATCCTCCGCAGCGAGATCGGCCCGGACGAAATCCACCTGTTCACCGAGCCGCGCGGCGAGCAGCGGAACTTCCTCGATTGTGTGAAAAGCCGGCGCGACCCCTACTTTCCCGCCGAGGTGGGCCACCGCTGCTGCTCGATCTCGCACATGGGCAACATTGCCATCGCCCTGGGCCGAAAGCTACAATGGGACCCGGGCCGGGAACGATTCACCAATGACGACACGGCCAACCTGATGCTCGCCCGCGCGATGCGCGAGCCGTGGCGGAGTTGAATATCGAGTAGGTATGAGGTAGGGTGGGCCGAGCGGAGCGAGTCCCACCATCGCAACAACGAACGACAGAGACAACGACCATGACACGAACCATTCACGGAAGACTCCGTGGCAGGACCATCGAACTCGAAGAAGACGTGGGCCTGGCTGACGGTGCGGAGGTCGAGGTGGTGGTCCAACCTGCAAAGCGCCGTCATGAGTGGGGCGAAGGCATCAAACGCGCGGCCGGTGTGGCTGCCGATCCCCCCGATTTCGATGAAGTTTTTGAGCACATTGCGAGGGAACGCAAGTAAGTTACACCGTGGTGGGACTCGCTCCACTCGGCCCACCCTACCGTTTGCCATTCGCATCATACCAACCAACCCCCGGAGCACATTCCATGCAAACGAACCCAGTAACCCGACGACGATTTTTGCAGGGCGCCTCGGCCGCGCTGGCGGCGCCGTATTTCATCCCGGCCGGCGCCTTGGGCGCGGAAGGCACGCCGCCGGCCAGCGAGCGGGTGACCATCGGCCTGATCGGCTGCGGATCCCGGGGCAGCGGCGTGTTTCGCGCCCTGATCGGCAGCGGGGGGCAGCCCATCGCCGCCACCGACCCCTGGAAGGACCGGCGCGAGCGCTGGGCCGAGCAGATCAACGGCACCGCCTATGCCGACTATCGCGATATGCTCGCTCGCGACGACCTCGACGCCGTCTGCATCGGCAGCACCGATTCCTGGCACGTCCACCAGACCATCGCGGCGGCGCGGGCGGGCAAGGACGCGTACGTCGAGAAGCCGCTCGGCGTGTGCCTCAACGAGAACCTCGTCTGCCGCGAGGTGGTCCGCCGCTACGACCGCGTGTTCCAGTACGGCACCCAGCAGCGGTCCAGCGCGCATTGCCGCCGCGGATGTGAACTGGTCCGCAACGGGTACATTGGCGAGGTGAAGGAGATTCTCGTCGTCGCGCCCGACAGCCAACCGGGGAACTCCGGCGCCTCGCAGCCGGTGCCCGAGGGGCTCGATTACGACCATTGGCTGGGCCCCGCGCCGTGGCGGCCGTACTGCGGGCAGGCCGCCGGCGGCAACGCCTGGTGGCACGACTACGACTACGCGATCGGCTTCATTGCCGGCTGGGGCGCCCATCCGCTGGACATTCTCGTGTGGGGGTACGATACGCACCTGGCCGGCAAGTGGGAGGTCGAGGGCACGGCCCACATCCCCACCGAAGGCCGCAACAACGTGGTGATGCGCTGGGACGTCGACCTCCGGTTCGAAAACGGCGTGACCATGAAGTTCCGCCCGGGCGGCGACTACACCCAGTTCACCGGCACGGAGGGATGGGTGGGTATTTCGCGCGGCGGCATCAAGGCCGAACCGGCCTCGCTGCTCGAGATTTCGCTGAAGCCCGACGACGTCCGATTGCAGGAGAGCCGCAACCACGCCGGCAACTTCCTCGACGCGGTCCGGCGCCGCACCGATCCGGTCAGCGACATCGACGAGGCCGTGTACAGCGACAATATCAGCCAGATTTCCGACATCGCCATCCGTTCGGGGCGGAAAATCGTTTGGGACCCGATCCAGGAAGAAATTATCGGCGACGAGCAGGCAAGCCGCCGGCTTACCCGCGCGTACCGGGCACCCTGGAGCGAAATTTGACAAGTAGGGTGGGTGGTTCCGGCTGTAGGTGGCCGGCGGGTTTGCGGTGGCGCGCCGAACGGCTTTCGTGCGCTGGTGTGGTTTTGCGCCGGTGTACAGCCGGGTTCACCCACGCGCTGAATATCGTTTCCGGCGCGCGTGGGTGAACCCGGCCGCTCGAACAGGCGCAACCGCCCTCCCGATGGATGGTGCGGCCGGAACCACCCACCCTACTCGGCATGGAGAACGCAATGCCATACACACGACGCCAATTCCTTCGCCGCGCCGCGGCTGCGGCGGCCATCGCGGCCAGCCCCACCCTGGTGCCCGGCAATGCGTTCGGCATTGGCGACAAGCCCGCCCCGAGCAACCGCGTTACCCTCGGCTACCTGGGCGTGGGGCCGCGCGGGCTGTTGAACTGCCGCGAGGCGCTCGGGTGCGCCGAGGCCCAAGTGCTGGCCGTGTGCGACGTGTGGGACCACGTTCTGCAGAGGGCGAAGCAAACGGTCGACGGCCACTACGGCAACCAGGACTGCCGGGCGTACGTCGACTTCCGCGAGGTCCTCGCGCGCGACGACATCGACGCGGTCAGCATTGCCACCCCCGACCACTGGCACGTGCCCATGGCCGTCCTGGCCGCCGAGGCGGGCAAGGACATCTCGTTGGAGAAGCCGATGGGCGTGGCGTTCGCCGAGGATCAGGCCTGCCGGGCGGCCGTGCGCCGCTACAACCGCGTGTTCCAGTACGGAACCGAGGCCCGGGCCCGGGCCGGATGCCGCCTCGCGTGCGAGTTGATCCGCAACGGCCGCATGGGCGAACTGCGCGAGATTCGCGTCAAGGCCCCCGACAGCGTACCCGGCGGGTCGCGGGCGCCCAGGCCGGTGCCGGACGGGCTGCACTACGACCTGTGGCTGGGCCCGGCCCCGTGGCGGCCCTACTCCGGCAGTCCCGACAACGGCCCCGGCTGGTACCACGTGTACGACTACGCCCTGGGGTTCATCGCCGGCTGGGGCGCCCATCCGCTCGACCTGCTGGTCTGGGCCTACGACGCCCACGAGCACGGCCCCTGGGAGGTGGAAGGGACCGGGCGCATCAACCCGGCCGACCGCAACGACGCCGTTTATAACTGGGACGTGCGCATCCGGTTGGCCAACGGGGTGACGATCAGCTACTGGGGCACGGGCGTGCCGAAGGACGAGGACCCCCGGCTGGCCAAGTTGAACAACTACGCGCAGTTCATCGGCTCCGAGGGGTGGATCGCGCCGTATTACAACCATATGTTGTGCGAACCGGAATCGCTCGCCGAAAGGACGCTCGGGACCGACGCGATTCGCCTGCCCCACGCCGCCGGGCAGGAGCGGAACTTCATCGAGTGCGTCCTCAGCCGCCAGACGCCGGTCGCCCCCATCGACGACGCCGTCCACAGCGACATGATCTCGCACGTTGCCGACATCGCCATCCGCTGCGGGCGGAAGATCGTATGGGACCCGGCCCGAGAGGAGATCGTGGGCGACCCGCAGGCAAGCCGCGGCCTTACCCGAGCCTACCGGGCGCCCTGGAGCCGGGTTATGACGTGATTACACGGCGCGCACCCCCCCCCGAGCATTCAATTCGCACCAGCCAAGTAGGGTGGGCCGAGTGATGCGAGTCCCACCACAAAGATGCCAGGAAGGACGGTGAAGGAGCGTAAATTGAAAATTCTGCGTGCCGAGCCGCCCCCCTCCCTTTGGGTGCACCCGGCCGCCACTACAGCCGGTATCACCCAGCTTTCCATTGTGCTACAATACACTTTCCCCTTACCATGTTAAGTAGAAGGAGATCCAGATGAACCCAAGAAACCGGATGATTGTCGGGCTGCTCGGCGCGGCCCTGGTCCTCGGTGCGGCGCTGCCGCTTTACGCC
>SKJM01000725.1 GCA_007122045.1 Planctomycetales bacterium
AGGCCAGGCATCCTTCCTCCCTGGGCACGACCAACGGCGGCGAGCCGAACAGCGCCGCCCATCGCCCCGGCTCGACCCGCGTTCGGACCTGCCAGCGCCAGGCCCCTTTCAGGCTGCTGGCGGGGATGACCGGGTAGCCCGTGGCCGCATCCCGCTGAATTGGCAGGTCGACCTCGCCGCCTTCCTCGCCGGTGCCCACGTGTAGCCCCGATTCCAAGTACAAGTACAAGCCATCGCCTGCGGCAAACATTTCCTATCTCCTTACTGCGAAACCGAGACGGGAAGCAGCGGTGCGTGCTCCCCCCTGACGTAGTCGAACCAGGCGGCGACCAATCGATAGTCGGCCGGGGCCGGGGCCTCGACCGACCGCATCCCGCGTTGCTGCGGGCGGATGGAGATCGCGCCGTCGGGCAAGAACTGGGAGCGGAAAAGGGTCATCATCACGGCGTAGGCGGGGCTCGGGCCGGCCAACCGAACCACGCGGAACATCAGCGGCGAGCCGCGCGCCATCCCGCGCCGCGGCGAGACGCCCGCCGACGCCCGGCGCCGCGCTTCCCGCGGGTCCATGCCCGAGTCGGTCATCGACTGGAACATCGACTTGAAGAAGAACACAATCGGCAGCCCGAGCACCGCCCGCTGAACGGTTCGGACGGCCAGCCGGCCCCGGGCCAACAGCCCGGCGACCCCGCTCGCATCGTCCACTTGGGCCTTGCGAAAGGCCAGAAACGCCTGGCCGATCCAATCGACCGCCTCCCACCAATTGGGGAACGTGCGATCGGCCAGATGGATTTCGCAGACGTCCGGATGGAGAATGTCGAACTCGGAGGGCGTGGTCGGTGGCCCGGCTTGCCAACCGGTTCGCCGGCGAAGCTGCCGGATTCCGTCGCTCAGTTCCACGGCCAGTTCCGCCGTGGTCCGCGCCCCGCTGGTCAGGGGCGGGAGCCCGTCCGGCCAGCCCTCCGGTTCCACGGTTCCTGCCATCGTGCCGGCGCACCGCCGCGCTCGCGCCCCGATGCCGCCGAGGCGCACCATCAGCCAGGCCGATGCCGCGGCCAACTCCAGGCAGTCGGCCACGGCGAGTTCGCGCCCGCAGACTTCGACCGGCGCAGGCTCCAGTGGGCGGGTTTGGACCCGCAGCCGGAACGGTTCGCCGGGCAAGATGGCCGCCCGCTTGCGCTGGTACATCGACCAGTGCATGTAGCCCACGCCGGGGAATTACACCGGCGGCGGACCGGTGCGGACGGCGCCCGTCGCGCGCACGGCGACGACCGATGCCCGCCCGGCCAGGCCAAACACGGCGGCTTCGCCGGCGCGGACCTCGCTGAGGTCTTCCATCACGCCGCCGAACAGCGCCCGCAGCCAGAATCGCATGATCCCCCGGAACGACGGCGCCCGCAACTCCGGCTGGTACCAGGCCCCTCCAATCCACAGGGGGGTAAGTGCCTCGAGCCCGATGTCAATCGACCTGAGCTGTCCCATTGCGACCTCCGTACTCCGTTCGCGGGCTGGTTCCCGAGTTTCCCTCATAACTATCCGCTCAGGCCGGTCATGACAAGCCCCCCTCTCTTTCCGTCTCCTCGATGCGTCGAACAGTGGCGGCGTTGTGCGGTGCAGTGGCTGCCGCACGCGGCCGTCGTAGCGGTCGGCAACGGCGCGGACGACGGTGAAGCCCTCGCGCAACAGGCCGGCCCGAATCATGGCCGCCGCGGCCGCGTACTCGAAGCCGGTCAGCACGCACTGGTGGTAGCCCAACAGCCGCTGGCCACGCAGCTCGTCGGCTCTCTCTTCAGAAATACCAACCGCGCTCGACGGCTACGGGTGGGGCAACTGGCCGGCCCTTCGACGTTCAGGCGGCAAAGAAAGCCGTCTCGTTTCAGCTTTGCCCCGTGCCGCACGCCGGCGATCAGCGTCGGCCTGCGAGGTCGGGCGCGGTGCGAGTACAGGTTGTGGCTGTCGACTGAGGGCTGGCAAGTGTTTCAGCGCGTTGCCGAAGCCGGATCAGGTTTTCGGGAAACGTGAGCAGATACAAGAGCTGATCGTATGCGGCGTTCTGAATGAGTTCTCCGCGCTCCCACCGACCGATGGTGGCTTCGCCCCGTCTGGTAATACGCGCGAACTCGGCCCGCGAAAGCCCGCCGCCCTGCCGGCGAATGTCGCGCACCTCACGGGGTGTCATCACGCCGAGGTGCCGGCACACGGCCTCATGCATCAGGTCTTCGGCTTCGGCATCGAGGAACTGGTCGCCGCATTCCTCGCACCGGCGCACCGGGATGCGGGCACACAACTCGACCGCGTTCTCCCCCCGCCCGTAAGGAAAACGGTGGTCGATCCATTCGGTCACCACCCTGTTGCTGTTGCAATCGGGACACGACCGGTCCGAGTCGTGATTAGCGGAAACGGCAGGATGATCTTCTTGGCACGACATGGCCGAACTACCTTTGCAAAGCTTCGACTATCAGCTTACGGAGCCATGCTTGGCGCGGCCATTCCGCGGACAGTCGTGCCCTTCCGAGCAGTTGGCAGACGAGGCGCATGATCGTTTCCGTGTTCTTCGCAACGTCGATGAAGAGCACGACGAGCTGCGCGAGCCCCAGAAGGATGAGACCATTGACAAGGAGCGCGAGGACAAGCACCATCATGGTTGGCTCAGCCAAGGCCATCAGGGCAAGCACCGCCGCTGCCACAAGCATCACGACCCCGACAGCCGCCCAGATCCACGCAACCACCCTGACAAACACGTAGTCCTTCAGTTGGGCGTCGATGAGGCGCCAAGGCAGGTCGGCGACGTGCGGGCCGGGACAGCCGCATTTCGGACACGAGGCCGCCCGCTTGGAAACCATCGCCCGGCAGTCGGGACACGGCGCCACGCCTGTGGCGCCGGTCGGTCCAACCAGCACGCTGCTCAGCTCTGCCACTTGGCCGGCGGGAACCCATTCTCCCGCCTCGCCCTGCCGGACGAGCGTGTCGGCCGAAATCGTGCCGTCAGCGACCGCTCGCTTCAGTTCATCGAGGGAGACGGGACCCACGACGTCGCTGCCGATTTGATAGTACCACTCGTGCATCGCTCACAACCCTCCTACTGGACATGGGCCGATAGTGCGTCACCCCCCGAAAAACGCATAATACCGCCCCTCCTCCGCCAACCGTCCCACGTACAGGGCCGCTTCCCGGAGGTGGTAGTCGCCCCACATGCACGATTCACCGCAGGGGATGGCCGCGCCGTCGGGCACGCGGTCCCACCCGCGGGGGCGGTGGTAGACGGCGTGCAAAAGCAGGCCCTGGTGTGCGGCGCCGGTGCTCAGGTACGGCTCGTCGAGTAGCGTGCGCAGCACGGTGAGCCCGGCCTGGCGGTAACGGGCGCCGGCCTCGGCGTCGCCGCGGCCGGCAAGGTAGCGGCCGAGACGCAGCAGCCCCTGGCAGGCGATGGCCGCGGCGGAACTGTCGACCGGCTCGTGTCGGTTGAACGGGTCGGCGGGCCGGTCGAGGTAGTCGGCCAGATGGAGCAGGCCCGGGGCGCCGGTGTCCCAGTACGGCACGCCGTCGGTGGGCGTGTTTTCCAGGTAGAAGTCGCACGCCGCGGTGGCCGCGCGGAGCATCATCTGCTCGATGCCGGCCCGGCCGCCGAACGGCGCCAACTCGTCGTCGGGCCGGGTTTCCAGCCATTCGAGTTCCTCCGGGTACCCGGCCATGATCCACGCCAGCCCGCGGGTCCAGGTGGAAAACGGCGAGTACCCCTGCTGCGTGCTGGGACAGCGGTAGCGGCCGTCGGCGCAGTTGAAGATGCTCTCGTGGGCCACGCGGCCGCGCACGTCGTAAGCGTCGCGCCCTTCGCCGTAATAGACGTTGTACCGGGCCGTGCTGCGGGCGTGCTGCACCAGCCGGTCGAGCAGGTTGATGCGGGCGTCGTTCTCGGCCTGCAGCACGTGGCCCAACTGGTGCGCGACGGCCAGCGACCGCAGCGAGCGGATCGTATCGCAGAAGAGCGAGTGCGGGCCGTTGAACGAGCAGATGTACCCGTCGCCGTCGATCGTTTCCGACCACCGGGCGGCCTGCACCGCGCCGCTGGCCTTCAGGGCCAGTTCGTAGAAGTCGAGTTCGCGCGGGTTGTGTTCGATGCGGCCTTCGA
>SKJM01000249.1 GCA_007122045.1 Planctomycetales bacterium
AGCCCGAAGCGGTCTTCCGGCACCTTCCGGGGGTCGAATCCCACGCCCCAGTCGCGCACCTCAAGCCGAAGCCGGTCGCCGCGCTCCACGATGCTGACCAGGATGCGGGGGCTTTGGCTGTGCTTGCGGGCATTGGTCAGTCCCTCCTGGACGATGCGGTAGATGACGTTTTCCACCACGGGTTCCAGCCGGGTGAACGTGACCCGGCTGCGGAAGTCGACCCCCGGCCCCTGGCCGAAGGCGGGGTCGTGGACGAGGTGGGCAATCGCCGCCACCACACCCGACTCGTCCAGGATGGGAGGCCGCACGCCGCTGATCAGCCGGCGGGCTTCGCTGTGACCCTGCCGCAGCAGGGTCATGCCGCCGTCGAACGCCTTCCGGGCGTCGCCGGGTTGGGCGTCCTTCTGCATCTCGTAAATCTGGAACTGCATGATCGCGCCGGCCAGTTCCTGGGCCAGACCGTCGTGGATGTCGTATGCGATCAGCCGGCGCTCGTGGTCGCTGGCCCGCAGCATGTGCTCGAGCGTTCGCCGCTCGCGCCGCAGTTGCGCATTGGCGGCCGAGAGGTCGGCGGTGCGTTCCTCGACCCGCTGCTCCAATTCGGCGTGCGCCCGGCGCAGGGCCTCCTCGGCCTGTTTGCGTTTGGTGATGTCGCGGACGGAGCATTGGATCTCACACAGGCGGCCCTCCGCGTCCCGGACAAGCCGGCCGTTGGTCTCCACCCAAATGATCGTTCCATCCTTCCTGGGAAGCCGGTGCTCGACCATGTACCGGTCTTCCGATTCCGGCACGCTGTGGATGACGTTCCATACACGTTCGATATCCTCCGCCAACAGGAGGAATTCCGCGGGTCTCCCTGTCAGTTCCTCGACGGTGTACCCGGTGAGTGATTTGCACGACGGCGAGACGTAGAGCGCGGTCCCATCGGGCGCATGCCGGGAGACCGTGTCGACCGAGTTGTCGGCCAGGAGCCGGTGGAGCGATTCGCTCTGGCGCAGCGCCTCTTCGGCCCGCTTGCGATCAGTGATCTCCCGGACGCCGGCCACGAGCTTCCGCCCGTCGGTATGCAGGTCGAGGGAGGCGATGAACCACCGCGTTTCCCCGGCTATCGGCAGGGAATACTCGAAGCGCCGGCTTTTCCCCGACCGCCGGACGTGGTCTGCAGAATTCTGGTACAGTTCCTTCAGATGCGGCGGCATTACCGCGGCCGTTTCCTTTCCCCGGAACTGTTCCGGGGGCAGGATGAGCGTCTCCGGGGACGGGCAATGAACATCGACGAACCGGTCCTCTTCATCGATCACGAAGATCATGTCGCTCATCGACGCGACGATGGTCTTGTACCGCTCCTCGCTCTCCTTCAGGGCGGCCTCCGCCCGCTTGCGCTCGGTGACGTCGGAAACCAGGGCCAGGATGAAACGTTTGCCGGCGATGCAGACGACCCCGGTTGAAATGTCGACCGGAAACACGGTTCCGTCCTTCCGCCGGTGTACCAGTTCGATGGCGTGTCGCTGTTCGGGCTGCCACTGGCTCCATTGGCGCAAAAGGTCCTGTTTCGGCGCGTCCGCGTCGGCCGGGTGCAGGTCGAACACGGTCATCTGCAGCAATTCTTCTCTGGAATGCCCGGTGTGCGCGCACGCGACGGCATTGACGTCGAGGAATCGCCCCTCGAGGTCGTGCAGGTAAATGGCCGAAACGGACTGGTTGAACAGGGATCGGTACTTCTCCTCGCTCTCCTTCAGGGCGGCCTCCGCCTGCTTGCGTTCGGTAATCTTGTGCCCCACTTCCAGGAAGCACTCGGGCCGGCCCTCGGCGTCGCGGATCAGCCGGTAGGTGCAGTGGAACCAGTCGGGTACCCCGTACTTGCTGACGTACTCGATGTCCGTCTCAACAAGGATGGCGCAGTGCGGGTCGGCGAGGTTTTCCGGGGCGAGCTTCTCCTCGATGATCTTCCGGACCCTCGCGTACGACTCTTGGGTCATCCTGCCTTCGAGCGGGACCTCGCTGATTTCTTCGGCGGTGTAACCGCTCAGGCGCGCGAACGAAGGCGTCGCGTAGATGACCTTCATGTGGAGGTCGAACACGGTAACATAATCCGTCATGTTGTCGGCGATCAGGCTCAGCAGCTTGACCCGATCCCGCAATGCGTCCTCCCGGCGCGCCCGCTCGTTGATCTCGCCTATCCGCTCCGCCTGCGCGGTACGCAGCTCCTCGTTCTGCATCGCCAACTCGATCCGGAAGTATGTGTACCGATTTTCGCATTTTCGCAATCGCAGGCATTTTCGCCGAAGCCGCCCGCCACGTCAATTCCTGGCCTGTCAATTCCTGGCCATTGCGCGAGAAAGGGGCGACCCGCAGAACGGACAGAATGGGAAATATGGGGGACATGCGGTATTTGGCGAGATGATCGACGCCGGATGACGCCGACGACACTGGCTCCAGCGGGAAAACTTACGCTCTTGGACGCGGGTTGACACCACCCGAATGGGCCGTTTCGCCGGCGGCTCTCATCTCCCGACCGGCCGATCGGCAAGAAGTCGGTTCACTGTGCTTGACAGCTTTGCCGATGTTTACTACCAAAGTCGGCACCGGCGGCGCGCCGGCGGGAACGCCGACGGGCCGTGTTGACTGACAAGCTCCCGCCGGGGAGACAGAGTTGCCTTCTTGCCTTTGAGTGAAGGAGAGTGCCATGGGCATTTGCATCGGGTTGGAACGATGGGAGTTCGAAGATGGTCAGGCGGCCGGGGCGTGGGCGGCCGAAGGGCCGGTGGCTGCCGCCCCCATGCCCCAAGGCCAGGACGAGGACGACCTGGATGAGTTCGACGACGACGACTTCGACGACGAGTTCGACGACGATTTCGAGGATGAATTCGAGGACGACTTCGACGAGGACGATTTCGATGAGGACGAAGACGACGACGACTTCGACGACGAGGACGAAGAGGACGACTTCGACGAGGACGCGGATGACGACCTCGACAAGACTTCCCCGGACACCGGAAAGGCATGGGCATGCGCGACCTGGTAACGCAAATCGAGCAAGCGGTCGACGTGGTCCGAAACCACTGGCCCGGCGAACCCCGAATCGGCATCATTTTGGGCACGGGGCTCGGCGGCCTCGCCGGACAGATTGACGCGGAGGCCACGCTCGATTACGAGGCCATCCCCCATTTTCCGGTGTCCACGGCCGCCGGCCACACGGGCCAGCTCGTTTGCGGCAGGCTGGAGGGCGTGCCGGTCTTGGCCATGGAGGGGCGGTTCCACGCCTACGAAGGGTATTCGTACCCCCAAATCGCCTTTCCCGTGCGCGTGATGCGGGCGATGGGCGCCGAGCTGCTGATCGTGTCGAATGCCTGCGGCGGCGTCAATCCGCAGTTCGACCGCGGCGACATCATGGTCATCGAAGACCATGTCAACCTGATGAACGGCAATCCGCTGATCGGCTTCAACGACGACCGCCTGGGGCCGCGGTTCCCCGACATGTCGGAGCCCTATGACCGCCGTCTGGTCGATCGGGCGCTGGAGATCGCCCGCCGTGAAAATTTCGCGGCCCACAAGGGCGTGTACGCGGCCGTCACCGGGCCGAACCTGGAGACGCGGGCGGAATACCGGTTCCTGCGCACCATCGGGGCCGACGTGGTCGGCATGTCGACCGTGCCGGAGGTCCTGGCGGCCCGGCACGGCGGCATGCGCTGCCTGGGGCTGTCGATCGTCACCGACATGTGCCTGCCCGACGCCCTCGCCCCCGTCGACCTGCCGGAGATCCTGGCCGTCGCCGCCGAGGCCGAGCCAAAGCTGCGCGCGATCGTCCTGGGCATCGTCGCGGCCGAGGGAAGTGGGTGACGGCGCGGCGGGCAACCCCGCGCACCCGGATTGTGCCGATGTAGGGTGGTGAGTACACACGCCGCGCCGAAAGCGCGATTTCCGGCTGCGGCGGGCAGACAGTCCCCCCGAACCCCGCTGTCCCGCAACATGAACGCCCCGCCAGAAATCCGGCAGCTCGTCGAGCGGTTCCAACTGCACCGCGACGCCTACCACTCCGCCCAGTACAACGAAACCCAGGTCCGCCGCGAGTTCGTCGATCCGTTCTTCAAGGCGCTCGGCTGGGACGTCGACAACGAGCAGGGCT
>SKJM01000845.1 GCA_007122045.1 Planctomycetales bacterium
CAATTTGTTCCCCCCACTAATCCCCCCACTAATCCGCGAAATCTGCGCCCGAGCAAAGCAAGAGCAAAGCGTGGTGCAAACGTAAGTCCTTACTCCGAAAGGTGTTGTGAAAGCGTAGTGCAAGCGTGGTGCTACCGACCAAGGACTTCGGAACCGAGGGTTAGAGGTTCGAGTCCTCTCGGGCGTGTTCGACGTAAGTTCTTTCCAGGTAAGCGCTTACCTGACCAGTCGTCGAGGAAGCGTGACTTTTGAAGCCGTGGGAAAGTGGTAGAACTACCACTTTTCGGCGGGGCAAGGAGTCATCTAATGGCCCGACGACCCAGAGTCCCCTCTTACGGGTTGCACAAAACCTCCGGTCAAGCCCGCGTCATTATCGACGGCAAACAGGTCTATCTAGACCCAAAACAAGCGAATAGTCTCGAACAACGCAGTAGTTGTTTGGGGGCGTAGTCGGTGCACACCCCCAGCGGCCGATGCCGTTCGGCTCGGAGGGAAGCTTTGGATTGTATCGTGTTTCATTTCGGGCTCGTTGTTTGCACTCAGTGCGGTTGAGGGTGAATGCGGACCGGAGCGTCCGGACTCCGGCTTCGGGTGGGCGCCGTCAGCAACGCAAGGGCCGGCGGAGTTGGTCAATCAGACGGAAGAACACATGCTGCCAGGGATTCCACGCCAGAAGCCGATAGACAATCTTCCGGCCCTTCGAGATGATCTGGGCCGGCATCCGCATCATCGCGTTCTGAAACGTTGCGAACTCCATTCGCACCAGCTTCCATTTCTCCTCCCGGTGCCGCTCCTGCCAGCGGCCCTCCTCCGGCAGCATCAGACCGGCCCAAGCCTTCAGGCTCCACGCCAACGACCCCATCACCATGTAGGCCCAGTTGCTCAGCAAGTTGTCCACCGGCGCCGTGAGCGAACGCGTACCGCTTTTCAGTTGGGCGAGCAGGTTCTCTTGGTTGCAGCGTCCATTGGCCTCGAAGACGATCTCCTCGGCGGACTTCTCCCAGTCATTGGTGATGTAGAAGAAGCACCGGGCGTCGTCGAACAGCTTCTTCTGCCCGCGATGATGCTCAAGGTCCTTCCATACGACCACTATCCGATAGTCCTTCTTGCATTGCCCCGGCCGGTAGCGAAACTCGGCCACGTGTTCCTTGACCAGGCGAATGTCCTCGAACTCACGCGCTTCGACCACCCCCTGCTTGACGTTCTCCGGCCGCTGGCGCCGTTCGGTCTTTACCGTGTACTTCGCCCGCCGATGGAGTACCTTCCACGCCTTTCGGGGAAGATTCTCCGCCAATTCGTACAGGTTCGGCATGGCGTCGATGCCGAAGACGAACTGCACCCCATCGGCATCCCAGTTGTCCAAGCGCTCCGTCTGGCTGAAGTCGGTGTCGCCCCGCAGGCGAATTATGTGAAAGCCCGCACGGCGGCACAGCACGATCGAACAATCGAAGTAGATCCCGGCCTGCTCATGGCTGGGCCGGTTGCCGCTGCGGTTGACCACGAACAGCGGCTCGCCCGTATTGGCCAGCGAAATGACCAACGGGTGATACCCCCACTGGCCCTTGAAGTTGATGTCCATGCCTTCCTTGCACTCGCCAGTTGTCTCGACCATGGTGCCGTCGGCGTCGATGACCGCGACGTCGAAGAACGACGCCGGCTGCTGCCGCCAGACCTTCAATCGGATATCGTTGAACACGTCCTGCAAGATGCCGATGCTGGCTGCGGTGAACCGGCGGCAGAAATCGCCCGCGGTGGTCGGATCCGGAATGCGGCGGGCCCCCAGGGCGTCAAGGTAGGCCTCGTCGTTGCGGAGAAGTTCGATGTGTTCCAGGCAGGTTCCGCCGGCCAGGGGATTGTAGGCGATGTTGAGCACGTGGTCAGACTCGTGGTAAGGCAGATGGACCTTCAGCAATCGGAGCCGACGATCGATTTCCCGGTCGAGTTCCAGCTTCCGGGCCAGCAGATGGATGGCCCCGATGCCGCCATGAACAGTGGCCCGCGTACGGTCGCCGATCTCGTAATGGATGTTGGACCCCGTCATGATGGGTTGGTCGCATCCTTGGTTGTCATTTCGGTCGAGCCGGCGTGCGATCCGCCGCTTGCGTCGCTTAATCTGTTGTTGTATCTTGGGACTCACTCGAAAACCTCCGTGCGTTGCGTTATGGGATTGGTAACAGTCCCCCTGTTACCCCCACAATCGCCGAAGGTTTTCGAGTTTATTCCACAATTCCCCGAGCGCACGCTTCGGAGTTCGCTTGGTTAAGGCCTAGCTTCAGCCAGCTATACCACTCGGGCCGATAATCCGTTATAATGGGGTGTTCGACCGCGTCAGCCCAGAGTGGGGGTTTCGGCAATTAGTTCCCTAACCGAGTGACCGTGCCATGTCCACGCAAACCGGTACGAGTGCTCCGTCTTTGGAGGCCATTGTGCGACGGCTTAACCCGAATGTGCCCGCCGGCGCCGTTGCGGGTGCGATGCCGCGTATCGCGCGCGACTCGAACGCAGTGCGCCAGATCACCGCCCTATTGCGTGCAGACCCCTCGGCAAAGCCCTCCTGACCGGTCACATCGGCGTCGGAAAGTCGACGGAATTGTTGCACTTGACGCGAGAGTTGGCGCTGCGGCGATTCACCGTTCGCTGTTCGGTCGCCGACAGCCTGGGTGCGCACAATGCCGACACGTTCACGCTCCTGGTGGTGATCCTGGAGGCGACGATCCGTGCTTGGAATAGACGATGAACAACCGAACAACGCCGGTGCTACCAGGAAATTCAGTGCGCCGTGGACAGCGACGTCATCTATCCCGCCCTCAACCATCGAACGCCATACACGCCGCCATTTGTTGCGGGAAATCATGATTTGTGCAGGCATCGACGCCGGTTCGCGCACCATCAAGGTCGTCCTGCTCGACGCGGCCACCCTTCAGCCGCTCGGCTCCGGGGTGGTCGATCAGGGGGTCGAGCAGGAGGCGCTGGCCGCGCGGCTGCTGGCCGAGGTGCTGGAGGCCAACGGGCTTTCGCGCGGGGAGGTTGCCGCGATCGTGGGCACCGGCTACGGGCGGAAACTCCTCCACGCGGCCGACGCGCAGATTACGGAAATCACCTGCCAGGCGGCCGGCATTCGCCACTGCATGCCCGGCACGCGAACCGTCGTCGACATCGGTGGGCAGGACAGCAAGCTGCTGCGGCTGAAGCCCGACGGCCGGGTGAGCGACTTCGCGATGAACGACCGCTGCGCGGCGGGCACGGGGCGGTTTCTGGAGATGGTGGCGGCGCAACTGGGCGTTCGCATCGTGGAACTGGGCGAGATGGCCGCGCGGAGCCGCCGGGCGGCGCGGATCAGCAACATGTGCGTCGTCTTCGCCGAGACCGAAATCGTGGGCCTGCTGGCCCAGGGATGCCCGGCGGAGGCCATTGCGGCGGGCATCCAGGCGGCGATCGCCCTGCGGGTGGGCGCCATGGACGGCATGAAGCCGTCGCCGCCGGTGGTGCTCACCGGGGGGGTGGCCCTGGTTCCCGGCATGGCCGCGGCCCTGAGCGCGGCCTTCGGCCACCCGGTGGCCGTTGCGCCCCACCCCCAATTGACCTGCGCGCTGGGCGCGGCCATAATGGCGGCAAAGCGGTGTCGCGGATGAGGGTCGCCGTGGAGCCCGAAATGGCGTAACCACAATCCCCACCAACTTCGGAGTCCGGCTATGAATCGTCTGGCGAATGGCATCGTCCCGGGCCTCGCCGCGGGGGTCGTGTTGCTGGCGACGGCGAGGCCCGCCCAAGCCGAACACGGCGCGGCAGTATGTGAATTGACGATCCGCGGGCATTCGATCGTCCAGCTAACGCTCGTGGAAAGGGGCCGGCTCTCGCAACTGCGGTTCGAGAATCCGGGCGACAGCATCCGGCTGCCGGCGGGCGAATACCGTGTGGAACGGGTGGAATTGCAGGAGAAGGTCTCCATGGTGCCGAGCTTCCCGCCGCCGGGGCCGTGGTTCGAGGTGTCGGCCGAGGGACCGAATGAACTGGCCGTGGGCGCGCCGCTGTATCCCACGGCCTTCGTCCGGCGGTACGGCGCGTTCCTCCGACTCGATTACGACCTGGTCGACGGCGCCGGCCGGAGCTACCGGCAGGCGTG
>SKJM01000781.1 GCA_007122045.1 Planctomycetales bacterium
CGTCGAATACAATCACGCTTGCCTCCTGTCGTCAGCACGCGCCGGTTGTTGGATTCCCGCCTTTAGGCGGTCTTGTCGGCTCAAGCCGGGACTCCAGCGGTGCGGTTGCTTTCCGGCTGAAGCCGGGACTCCAGCGAAGGGCTATCGTTTGTCGATCTCGAAAATCCCCACCAGTCCGTGCCCGCAGCCGAGCCCCTGCTGGAGGTTCATCACCAGGTATCGCAGGGCGTAGCCGAGTTGCGGTTCGATGATGTTCTCGCGGGGCAGGCCCGTTTCCAGCCAGCCGATGCCTTCCACCACGCCGCGCATCTTCCGCATGGCCTCCTGCAGGACGGGCGGGTAGGAGCCGGGAATGGAGTCCGGCTCGCAGCCGAACCGGCGCTCGGAGGAATCGTAGTGGTGGAGCAGGCAGTCGGTGTACACGACCAGCGTGTTCCAGCACATCTGGAGGTGCTCGAAGTAGTCGTTGAGGAACTCGAAGCCCGGCTTGGGAACGTAGTCGACCAGCAGCGTTTGCAGCTCGGTGCGGACGTTCGTCTCGTGCAGCGAGTTGATCGCCTGGCGGATCGGCTGCGCGTGGGGGTTGTAGTCGCCCGTGTCCATGTGCCGGCCCGTGAATACGGAACGGTCGAAGAACTTCAACGGGCGGATGGCCACGCCCGCTTCGCGGCTGGCCTCGCTGACAATGTGTTCGGCCTCCTGACGGCTGACCAGCCGCAGCCACAGGTGCTGGAGTTCGTCGCGTTTCGCCTCACGCTCGTCCTTCTCGTAAATGTAAGAAACCACGTAGTCCATATTGCGGTTTTCGGCAAGGTCGTTCGTCCACAGCGACTGCCATTCGTACGAGTAGCGGCCGAGCCAATCGCAGATGACGACACAATAGTCGCCGGACTGCCGGGCGATGTCGGCCAGCAGGGCGATCATGGTCGCGTCGTCGTTGTGGTGCGACGAGGTGCCGTAGGAGGTGAAATACAGGTCGAACGGCCGGTCCTCTCCGGCCGAGTTCAATCCCTGGGTGAAGTCGCATTGCGCGAACTGCATTTTCGGCCTGTCGCCGTAGAGGGCCTGCGCCTGGGCGATGAGGTCCGGGTTCAAGTCGACGCCCTTGTACAGGCCGAGCACGTCGGGCGAAAGCAGGTTCACGTGATCGTCCTCGAGGTCGGCCTCGCGGCGGCGCACCCCGCACAGCAGTTCGTAGCCGTCGGCGCTGCCGCAGCCGAGGTCGAGAATGCGCACGCGGCGCATGCCCGCCTGGCTGCGTTCGATGAGCCGTTGCAGGTGCGGCCGGAGGAAGATGCGGGTGATTTCATCTTCCCAATACCGGCGCACGTTGTCGTACTTGCCGGTCAGCCCGCTCCGCTTGGCATAGAGTCCGCTCCAGACGGCTTCGCTATAGGCCGCCATCTGATCGTCGGGCGACATTTGTAGATCTTGTTTCATGGCTGTCAGGTCTCCTTTTCATTCGTCAATAGGCGGATCCCACTTTCCCCGGACAGGGCGTGGTGCGTTATCTGTAGGATGGACATTCCTGTCCGTCGCAAGCGCAATCGTCATTCTTATGGGTCCACGTGCGACGGACAGGAATGTCCATCCTGCGGCGTGGTGTGTCACTTCTGGCTAGTTTCGCACGCCTGGGGCAGCAGTTGCGGGAACTGCGCGGCGGCGTCGCGGCGCAACTCGTCGGGCAGCGCCTTGCGGGGCATGGCTTCGATCTCGGCGAAGCGCCGGTGCGCGGCCCGCAGCGCGCCGCCTTCGGCGTCTTCGAGCGGGTAGCGGGCGTACACGGCGTCGCGGCTGGGCAGCGGCAGATGGAACATGAACGTCTTCTGCGCCGAGGCCATCACCTCGCGGATCAGCCCGAGCACCTCGCCGCGGCGGTCGGCGCCGATTTGCGGGCCGGCCAGCGTCTGCTTGGCCAGGCCGACGTGGGCGTCGTCGAGGATGGCCTGCTCCGGGCAGAACACGTTGGTCCGTTCGAGCAGGCCGAAGGCGTAGTGGACGTACTGCGCCCCGCCCTGGGGCACCGTGGCGTAGGCCAGCAGCTTTTCGGCCGTCGCCTGGATGCCCGGCTCCGAGGCGTCGCCCACCCCGGCCGTCGTGTAGCAGGGCAGGCCGTACCGCCGCGCAAGCTGGGTGCAGTCGAGGTAGTAGTGCATCGCTTCGGCGGCGGCGTACATGTCGTTGAGGTTATCGAGCCGGGTGCGCACGGGCACCGCCCCGTAGAGGACCGGCGCCCCGGGCGAAGCAAGCTGGTGCAGGGTTACGCCGGCCAACAGCTCGGCGTTCACCATGGCCACCATGCCGAACTCGTCGAACGGTCCCGTCGCGCCGCCCATCGGGCAACTCGAAACCACCAGCGGCACCCCGCGCCGCGCAATGGCAATGAGCTTCGACGCGGTGTCGTCGACCACTTGCAGCGGGCTCTTGATGACGCATGCGATGAACGAGAGGACCGGTTCGCGGGCGAAGGCGTCGGCCCCGCCGGCGATCATCTCGCCCAGCCGCACCACGTCGTCCAGCGCCTCCAATTCCGTCAGGCCCCCCTGCACGTGCTTGGTGATGTTGCCGAGGCTCGTGAAGAACTGGTTGATGTCTTTGTTCGCCGCCGTGATGCCGGCGTCTTGCAGGTTCACGTTCCGGATGAAGAAGTCGAGGTGTTCGAGGTGCTCGCACAGGTGGGCGGAGCGGGCCAGCCGGGCAATGCTGCCCGGCTGCCGCGTGAACCGCGGCACCGCGCCGTCGAACGCCACGTCGAGCCACACGTTCGTTTCCGAGCCGCTGCCGAAACGCACCCGCGGTTCGGCCGCGTCGAGCACCAGCCGGTTGGCCGGGTCGCGGGCGCCGAGCACGATGGCCGACGGCGCGCCGGCCAGCGCCCGATCGATCAGGCTGCCGGGAATACGGATGCGCGGGCAATCGCCGCCGTCGTCGATCTTCGCCCCCGCGGCCCGGAACAACTCGACCGCCTCGGCGTTGTACGACAGCAGGCCGGGGTCTTCGAGCAACTCCCGCGACATGCCGTCGACCAGTCCGAGCTGATCCTCTGAAAGCCGCTCCCGGGGCGTTACCAAAACTCCTTCACGTTGCGGTTGTAACACTAGACATCCCTCCGAATTGTAGGAAATCGTTCGAGCACGGCCCGGCGCACGTCGGCGGGCAGGCGGCTTTGGCGCGGCTGGTTGCGAATGCGGTCGACGAACGCCCGGGCGCGGCTCAGTGCGTCGCTTTCGGGAGTCATCGAGTCGCGTTTCTGGCGGTTGGCCAGCTTGGGCACGAAGAACTCGCTGCGCATGTGCCGGACGGTGTGCTCCTCGGCGATGTAGTCGGTGGCCGGGCCCTTCTCGATCATCAAGTCGACGGCCAGGGTCTCGTCGTTCACCTCGATGCCGCGCAGCACCCGCTGGCACATGCCGAGAATCTCGTTATCCACGACTAGTTTGTCGTACGCGACGGTCAGATCGGCCTCCATCAGCCCGGCGATGTCGTGGATGTAGTTCGCCCCGCTCATGGCCACCAGCAGGCTCGACATGGCGCTTTCGTAGGCGGCCTGGATGTCGACCTGCTTGGCGTCGGTGGTGCCGGCGGTGGAATAGACGGGCAGTTGGAAGTGCTGGGCCATTTGGGCGACGGCGGCGTTGATCATGGCCCGCTCGATCGCCCCGCCCACGTGGTCCATCGTCTGCAAGTTGGTGATCGAGCCCACACTGCCGCAGATACCCGGCGCCCCCTTCTTGGCCGCCTGGATGAGCACGATGCCGCCGAGCGTCTCCGCCACGTGCGTGAGCACGTTGCCCGCCAGGGTGACCGGCGCCGTGGTGGCGCAGATGGGTTCGGTGGGCACGACCACCGGCAACCCCTTCTCGGCCAGGAAGCAGGCCATCTCGCCGTAGTGGTCGTCGATCTTGAACGGGCTGATGATGAGGGTGATGAACGAGACGAACGGGCGCGCCCGCAGGGCGCCGGCCCCGCCGGCGATCAGCTCGGCCATTTCCACCACCTGGCGGCACCCGGCCAGTGAATAGACGCCCCCCATCACGTGGCGCGTGGTGTTGTCCAACGCGTGGAAGAACCGGTTGACGTCGATGGCGTCCTTCTCGTCGATTTCGTTCGGGAA
>SKJM01000595.1 GCA_007122045.1 Planctomycetales bacterium
AGGCGCTCGACTTGACCCTCCGTCCCGCCCCGGGGCCTTTTGCGGGGCACTTCCGCGAGCCCTACCTCACGCTGCTCGGAGCGGCGGCTTGGCCGCACCGGCTGTCCGACGCCGGGCAGCCGGGTTACGGCATCGCGGCGGCGATTCCCGTATACGGCCTCAAACCCGACGACGTCTACCCGGCCAACCCGGCTACCGACGCCCTTTCCACCATTCAGCGTACCTTGCGTCCCAAGCGGTATCTGTCGCCGCAGAGTCGCCTGGTCGAGCTGGCCGGCAGCGGCGAGCACTACGGCGTCGCGGTGCCTCCCGCCGACCTGCGCCGGCTCATCGCCTGGGTCGATGCGAACTGCCCTTCCCTGGGCGAGGAGGAGGTCCGCGCCATGCCCGATCCTGACTTTCCGGGCATCGAGCAGTTGCCTGTCCGGCCACGCATGGCAACGGCTCCGAAGATCGAGCGACCGTAACTTCCTTTCGCACGGCACGGGCCGTCGCGCGAACACGCTCCACCCCACCGACGCCGAGACTCTGCGATCCCGCGTGTCGGTAGCAATTCCCGGTCCGGCGGGCATCTTGCGCGGCTAACCCGGCTTATTCATGAGCATGACGCATATCGCCGTAAGTTGCTTCACAGTAAGAACTTAGATTCACACCACCCAAAGGCACTATGTTTTCGGTCGATCCGGTAAATCCCGGGGTTTCCCGCCAAGCTGGATAATCCGGGCCAATCGCCCCCGTAAGGCCGTAAGGCCGTATTCTCTCCGATTCGTATTGACCCGGCGAGCCCCTGGAGCGTATGTTGTGTCGCCTACGGATGGATCGGCCGCCGCAAGGTCGCGGCGGCGCGAAATAGGAAGCGATTCTCTCGGCCCGGAGAGGGCCCGCCGGGCAGGATGTCCCCGTTGCTTGCATGAACCCCTTTCCCCTACTGCCGCTGGAATTGGATCGCGTGCCCCGCGGACTGGTTGTGGCGCTGGAGCAGGAAGGGGTGCCCACCTGCGCGCGGGGTGAGCGTCCCGAGGGTCGGTTCGTGCTGTTCGACGGCCGGCGCGGTTTAGACCGCGCGCCGGCGGCCTGGCAGGTGCCGGTCGACGTCGCCCCCCTTCGGAGCGGTTGCGACGGCGACCCCTTCGAAGCCATACTCGACAAGCGTTCGTCGCGATGCCGCTGGGAAGTCACCGGCCTCTCGCTCACCGAGACCGTTGCCCGCGTCGACCGCCGGCAGGTCCGCCGCCGGATCGTCACGCGCCTGCGCGAACGAATTGAACAAGCCGGCGGCGTGTGGATGACCCTGGCGGCCTACCCGTTCCCCTACCGCAGCGCCATCAACTTCCGAATTGACTACGACCGGTACGACGCGGAGGATTTCCAAAGTACGCTGGCCGCCATTGGCGACCACGACCGCGCCACGAGCCATTACCTGAGCGGCGCGGCCTATGAGCCGCATGGCGATGCCATCCGGCAACTCGAGGGCCTCGACGTCGGCTCGCACGGCTACCACCATAGCGTGTACCGTACCGAAGCGGAGAACCACGAGAACATCGGGCGGGGGCTCGACGTGCTGCTGCGCAACGGATTGACGCCATCGGGATTCACCGCTCCGGGCGGGCAGTACAACCCTGCCTTGGCCGCCGCGTTGGAGCGGCTGGCCGTCAGCCACAGCAGCGAGATCGGTCTCGCCTACGACGACTGGCCGTTCCGGCCCGAGGGAAGTTCCGTGCTCCAGGTGCCGGCGCATCCGGTGAGCCTGGGGCTGTTCCTTGCGAATGTTCGCGGGGAGGGCGTCCGCCGGGCGGCGGCGGCCCAGCAGGCGGTGCGCGCCGCAACCGACTACTTCCGCCAGATCGCCCGGGCCCGGTACCACGCCGGCGAGCCCGTCTTTTTTCAGGGGCACCCGACCGGCCGGCTGGGGCATTATCCCCAGGTGCTCCGCGCCGTATTCGACACGGCCGACACCTTTGCCGCCGTGTGGCCGACCACCCTCACCCGCTTTGCCGCCTGGTGGCGCGCCCGGGCGAAGGTTCGGCTTCGGGTCGAGCGTCAGGGGGAGCAATTCGCCGTGCTGGCCGAGGGCCTCACCCGCCGGTGGCCGGTGGCTATCGAATATTGGCGGGGCCCGCGGGTAGCGAGGATCCCGCTGGCCGACCCGGCCACGACGTTCTCCCCCGGCGCGATCGCCTACGAGAACCGTTCGCGCCGGCCGACGGTCCAGCCGGTGCGGCTGGACGCGCCTCACGGATTGGGGCACCACATGCGCCGCCTGTTCGGGCGAGAGCAGCCGGAGCCCCCCAACGAAGCCATACCGCGCAACTGGAGCCACTGGGCGGCGCGTGCGCTGCGCCGGTTCAGTGGATAGCGCGATCCCTCATTGCCCAGGAGCACCGAATTCCGATGCAGACCTCCAACCCCGCCCCGCCCTTGTCGCTTTCCAAGGCTACGACTCCCATGCGGCACGTCGACCGGCCCCGCGTCTACTTGGCCGGCCGGCTGACGGCGCTCGAATCGCCGGGCGGCGGCGAAGTGCAAATGCAATCGCTGGCCGGGGCGTTGGCCGAACTGCACGTCGACGCGCAACTCTGGCGGCCTTGGCAGGACCCCCTTGCCGACTGCCACTGCCTGCACCTGTTCGGCAGTCTGCCGGAGCACCAGACGCTCATCCAGGCGGCGCGCCGGCAGGGCGTGGCGGTGGTGCTTTCGACGGCGGCCTGGTTCGGCCCGGCCCGGTGCGGCAGCGACACGCGGCTGAAGCAACTGGCGGCCGACTGCCGGCGGGCGGCGCTGGCCGTGTGCCCGTGGGCACCCTCCTGGCGGCGCCGCCTGTACCGTTCCGTTGATGTCCTGATTCCCAACTCGCACGCCGAGGCGACCCAACTGAGCCGGTGGTTCGGCATATCCCAGGATCGCATTCATATTGCGCCGAAAGGAGCCGATCCGCGATTCGCCGACGCCGACCCCCAACCGTTCGTCGATCTGGCCGGGGTACGCGACTTCGTGCTCTGCGCCGGGCGGATCGAACCTCGCAAGAACCAAGTGGCCCTGCTGCGGGCCATGCAGGGAACCGGCGTGCCGGTGGTGGTGCTGGGCGATGTGGCCCCAGGCTGCGAAGCCTATTTCGAAGCCTGCCGCCGGGCAGGCGGCAAGGACGCCGTCTTCGTGCCCCGGCTGGCCCACCACGACCCGCTGTTGGCCAGCGCGTACGCTGCCAGTGCTTGCCTGGCGCTGTGCAGTTGGTACGAGACGCCCGGGCTGGCGGCCCTGGAGGCGGCCATGTCGGGCACGCCGCTCGTGTTGCCCGAGGGCGGCTGCGCCGAAGAGTACTTCGGCAGTCTGGCCCATTACATCCGCCCCGGCGACGTCGAGGGCATCCGCCGCGCCGTGTTGGCCGCCGCCGCGCAGGGCCGCAGCCCAATCCTGGCACAGCACGTGCGGCACTATCTTACCTGGGAAACCGCCGCCCGCATCACGTGTGAGGCCTACGAAAAGGCGCTTAGCCAACCCGTGTTGCCCGGCGAAGAACAGCAGCGGGCGGCCGCTTAGAGTGGATCCGCCGCGCCACTCTGCCGATGCGCTCAAGCAAGCCACCTGGCGGCAGCTTCCTGCCAGTGGAGTCGGCGCCCGTCGAGCACCACGGCAACCGCCTGCTGGCCCGCCTCGTCGTCGGCTTCCTGGGTGGTGGCTTCGCCGGCCACTGCGGGCACGGCGGTCATGCCGGCCTTCTGGTACAGTGCGGCCCGGCGGGCCGCCCGGGTGACATCGGCGCGGTCGAGCAGCGACGAAATCTCCAACACGAGAAAAGCTGCGCCGCAAAGGGGCGTCAACCGCCACAGCAGGGGTGAAGCCGGCTTGACGTGCAGCCGGGTCTGGGTGAAAATAGGCCCCAACCCAATATCCCGCGGCCGCCCCAGAATGCTGAAGGCTGCGGTAACCACACGCCGAACAGGAATCCTGCCATGACTCGCAAAGAGAATCGTCCCGCTCCGTCCCGTTCCCGCCGCGAATTCCTCAAGCAGACCACCGGCGCCTTCAGCGGCGCCGCACTGGCCGGCGCGCTCAGCGCCCGAGCGTACGCCAACGAAGATAATACGATCAAAGTGGCCCTGATCGGCTGCGGCG
>SKJM01000023.1 GCA_007122045.1 Planctomycetales bacterium
CCAGCAGGAACCGGCGGCCCGGCCGAAGGCATGCGTGGATCTCGGCGAGCGTTGCCCGAGGGTCGGGTACCTCGTGGACGGCATAAAACGCCACGGCGAAGTCGATGGGCTTGTGCAGGTCCATCACGTGCCGCGCCCGCACATGGGGCTGCGCGCGGTTGTGTACCGGCGGGCGATTTTCGGCTTTTCTTGTTCCGGGTACAACCCCGGGGGCGAACATCGGCGGCGCGCGCCGCCGGCGGCAACCGATGGTCCAAGGCATGTCATTGCGGGTTCGACGCGCAGTGGGCGGTAACCGGACTCGCTGGATGCCGCGCGGCCGTTGGGTTCAAAACTGGAGGTGATGTTCCACCAGGAAGCGATGGTCATGCGCGTCGGCGAAATCGTGGCGTAGCAGGTTCAGTCGGGTCTTCCAGTCGTGGCCGCGGTGGTACAGGTTCCACCCCACTCCCCACTCCCGCTCCCGCGTATCGGCGTCGTTCCGATCGAGCCGGAGCTGGGAGTAGCGGCCGACCACCTCCTGTCTCTCGGGCAGGACGAAATAGCCCGCACTGATCATGTAGGCCCAACCGTCATAAGCGGCCACCGCGGGGTCGTCCGGGGCGACGTGCCGGTGGTACACGTCGCCGACCAGGGAGAATCCGCGCCAGGCGAAGCGGGCGTCCAGGGTGGCGGTGATCCAGTCGGCCCGCTCGTTGCCTACGGGGGAACGGCCCAGGTCCCATGCGCGAACCTCGTTCTCCCATGCGCCCTGCACGCCGGCGCCGATCGAAAGCTGCGGCTCGGTGGACCAGGCGTAGTCGCTTTCCTCGCGGGGCACGCTGCCCAGCAGGGCCCAAGTTACCCGGCCCGTGGCCATGTGGCCGTCGCTGTTGCTGGTGGCCACGTTCCGGCCGGCCCCGTCGAACAGGCCGATGCCATAGACGACGTTATCGTCGAACAACCGGCCGTGGGTCATGATGCCGAGGTCGCGGCCCTGGAACCAGCCGAACGTCTCGCTGGGCACGCCGCGCTCGGCGAAGTGCTGGCGGCGCGGCCCGACGAACCGGTGCCACTGAAACGGCACGGTGAACTGGCCGAAGCGCACCTGCAAAGCCGGGCCGAAGGCGTAGTTGATCCAGCCGTCGCGCAGGTTGCTGGTGCGGGCGTGCTCGGTCATGATGCGGAACGTCAAGTCGGGCGTAAACACGTGCCCGCGGATGTCCAGCCGCAAACGGCGGAGGAAAAAACTGCTGGTTGCCGCCGGATCGCGGTCGGAGCGGTCCTGGTACTCGTAGCGGGGCTGGAGCCAGCCGCCGATGTGCAGCCGGTAGTTGTCGTCGGCAGAGGCCAGGTAGAAGCCGCGGTCCCAGCCGGCGGTCAGCGGGTCGACGGTGGGAGGGACCTCGACCGGCGCGGGCTGGTAGCCCTCGAGCACCCGGACCTGTTGGCGAAGCTGTTGGACCTGCGCTTGCAGTTCGGCCAGGTCGTCCTCGCTGTACTTCGCCACCGCCGGCGAAGCGAAACTCAGCAGGGCCGCGCCCAAGGCCCAGACGGGCCCGGGGTATGGGAATTGGAGTGATGTCATTTTGATGTTTGTCCCATGTTCGTGCTGCGGCGGACGGATTCGTGGCTGCCCCGGCACGACGGGTTTGCCTTGTGCATCGCCCGACCGCACCATTCGGTCTCTTCGGCAAACATCGTACAACCAGAGGCGTTGCTTGACTCGTCCGGATAGGTCCGTTGTTCGTTATAAGCAACCCCCCAGTATAATCATCACAATGCTTACAATCGTGGTCAGGCCAGCGGCGCCGAGCATATTCTGATGAGCCATACGGCACCCCTCTAGTGACTTACCGTGGTTGCCCAATGGAGCCATCGTCCGCGTCCGTCGAGCAGACAAGCAGATTGGCCGGAGACGGGAAGCCGGGAAAACTCGTTCGGGCCCTTGACTCCGTAGTAGGGTACGGAGTGTAGAATAAAGTGAAAGCCGAGCACTCAGGAGACAACCCCATGAAAGCACTCACCATTGGAACCGTGGCCCGCCAAGCAGGAGTCGGCGTCGAGACCGTCCGCTTCTACGAGCGCGAGGGCCTGATCCCCCAGCCGCCCCGCCGACCCTCCGGATACCGGCAGTACGACGACGGAGCGGTCCGCCGCATCCGCTTCATCCGCCACGCCAAGCAACTCGGCTTCTCGCTGCGCCAGATCCGGGAACTACTGGCCCTGCGGGCCGACGCACAGACTTCCTGCGCGGAGGTGAAAGAGCAGGCCGAGGCGAAAATCGCCGAGGTCGAGCAGAAGATTCAGGACCTGCAACGGATCCGGCAGGCACTCGTGGAACTGACCGCTTCCTGCGCCGGGCGCGGCCCGGTCAGTGCATGCCCCATCCTGGAGGCCCTGGAGGACAACACGACTAGTTAAATGGAAACACACACTTCGGCCGCGGAAAGCGGCCGGTGTGCGGTTGGTGCTTCTGCGGCATGTGCTCCCGGCCGAGAAGCGCCCATTACCTTCATCCTCGGGAGCGAAAGAGGTTTTGCGATGAGCAAGAAACGAAAAATCGAGGTCTTCAGCGCCGGCTGTGTCGCGTGCGAGGAGGCCATCGAATTGGTGTCTCAAGCGGCTTGCCCCGCGTGCGAGGTGACCGTGCTGGACATGAACGACCCGGCCGTTGCCACCCGGGCCAAGGGCCTGGGCATCCGGTCGGTGCCGGCGGTCGTCGTCGACGGCAAGCCGGCCGGTTGCTGTGCCGGGCGCGGGCCGGACGAGGCGGCGCTGCGGGCCGCCGGACTGGGCCAGCCGATCGCGTAACGGCCGATCGGCCGATTGGCTGGGGGGCGGTGCCCTTTCGGGTGCGCCGCCTCCCTTTTCCCTCGCGCATCCCTCGCGCGGAGGGCTCTTGCAAGCTTGCGTAATGGGAGCTAAGCTGAAGTTTCCTGAGGAGGTTGGGACATGACCGAATATCACTTCTGCTTGAATGTCGGCGGGAGCTTCGCCGTACCGCTATCCGATGAAGATCTTCTGCGTGCGACCGATGCCTTGGGGGAGGCCGGGTGCGACGATTGTTCCATCGGCGTCCATGGCCAGGCGTTGGAATTGGAGTTCGACCGAAAAGGCGAGTCGCTGCAAGAGGCCATCGCCACGGCGATTCGCGACGTGGAACGCGCGGGTTACGGGGTGGAATCTGTCCGAATGGACCGGGACGCCGTCCTTGCCGTCTCGTCGGTCTGAGCATGCCCCGGGAAGGCCGCCACCATGCCATCAGATGCATTCGTCGCGGGGGATGGCCAAGTGCTCCGGTTCCCCATCCAGGTGCTCCCTCAGATCGTAGGACCGCTCCACCGAAAGCTCGCCGGGCGGGGCCCCGTCAGTGCCTGCCCCATCCTGGAGGCCCTGGATTCGCAAGCCGCGGGCGCAACGCGTCGAGCGTGGCGTAGGCAACCGGGATGATGATGAGAGTGAGCAGCAGCGACAAGGTCAAGCCGCCGATCACCACCACGGCCACCGCGCGGCGCTCCTCGGCGCCGGGGCCGGCCCCGAGGACCAGCGGGGCCATGCCGGCCACCAGCGTCAGCGTGGTCATCAGGATGGGCCGGAACCGGTTGCGGTTGGCCGTCAGGACGGCCTCGACGATGGGCATGCCCTCGGCCCGAAGCTGGCTGGTGTGCTCTACCTGCACCACGGCCTGCTTCATCGCCACGCCGAACAGCACCAGAAGCCCCAGCGCCGAGTAAAGGTTCAGCGTTTGCCCGGTCAGCCAGAGTGTGAGCAGGGCAAACGGGGCCGTGAGCGGGACGGCCAGCAGGACCACCAGCGGGTCGAGCAGCTTCTCGTACTGGGCGGCCAGGGTCAGGTACACGAACACCAGCGACAGGGCGAACGCCCAAAGAAACTCGGTGAACGTCCGCTCCAATTCGCGGCCGCCGCCGGAAATATAGGTGTTGTAGGCGGGCGGAAGGTTCATCTGCTCGACCGCCGCGCGCAACACGTCGATCCGATCGGCCAGGGCGTAGCCGGGCGCCACGGCCGCGCGGAGGCTCACCTGCCGCTGCCGGTCCAGCCGGTCGATGCGCGAGGCGGTAATGGCCGGATCGATGTCGATCAGGTTGTCGACCCGCACAAGGCCCC
>SKJM01000532.1 GCA_007122045.1 Planctomycetales bacterium
CTTGGACTTTCCCGTCACGGGCGAGTACACGATCGTGGCCCTTTTTGCTGCGCATAGCCCGCGGCCCGTCGATATCTACCTGGACGGCGAGAAGGTGATCGAGGGCTTCACCGGGGCGACCGGAAGCTGGCAAACCTCGTCGGCGCGCTGGGAAACGCAGGGCACGGTTCACGTCGAGAAGGGCCGGCGCACGATCAAGCTGCTGTGCGCCGGACCGATGCCGCACATCTGCGCGCTGCGGTTCGAGGCGGCTGAGGCATTTCCCGAAGACTGGACCCTCGACCGGCCCGCGGCGCGCGAGGCCGAGAAGGAACCGGGCCCGATCATTCCACCCGCGCATTTCCTGCTGGAATCGGCCTTCGCCCGGGCCGGCGCGCCGCCGTTGCGGGTGGAAATCGTTCGCGGCGTCCAGGATGCGCTGCTCGGCCCGCCGGCCCACAATGAACTCGCGGCCGAAGCAGGTGTGCCGGCCGACGCCTCGTGGACGGCGAGGCTGTCGTTCGAGGGGGCGCCGGGCGAGGAACGGGAAGCCACGCTTGCCCTTTCGCCGGCCGCCCTGCGCGCGCTGCTGGACCGGACGATGGAACTGATCGGCCACTACCGCGCGCTCGACGCCGCCGGCCCGCGGTACCTGGCCGGCGAAGAGGCAGAGGCGGCGGAACTGGCCGCCGGCCTGGAAACGCTCTTGGCTGCGCCGGACGACGCCGCCCGATGGGAGCGGTTCGCCGAGCTGTACCTGGCCGCCTACCGGCTGCGGCGACGGGTGGCGCTGGCCAATCCGCTGCTCGATTTCGAACAGGTGCTGCTGGTGCGCCGGAGCGAGAGGAGCCCATCCCTGGGACTGCCCCACAACTGGCAAAGCAACTGCGTGTTGCCCCGGACCGGTTTCGACGACGAGATTGCCGTCTTGCCCGTCCCGGGCGGTGGCACGGAGCCGGCGACGCTCTACCGGCCGGCCGGTTCGCACTTCGTGGGCGACCTGGAACTGCACTTCGACGCCGGCCGGCTGATGTTCTCGTCCATCGGCGAACACAACCGGTGGCACGTGTTCGAGATCGGCATCGACGGCAGCGGCCTGCGGCAGGTCACCCCCGGCGACCACCCGGACGTCGACCATTACGACGCCTGCTACCTGCCCGACGGCGCCCTGCTGTTCACGAGCACGGCCCCGGTGGTGGCGGTGCCGTGCGTGAATGGAAGCACGCGCGTGGCCAACCTGTACCGGATGGAGCCCGACGGGAGCATCCGGCAGCTTTGTTTCGACCAGGAGCACAACTGGTGTCCCACAGTCCTGCCCGACGGTCGCGTGTTGTACCTGCGCTGGGAGTACGCCGATACGCCCCACGCCCATTCCCGCGTTCTGTTCAGCATGAATCCGGACGGCACGCGGCAGATGGAATACTACGGGAGCAATTCGTACTGGCCGAACTCGATGTTCTACGCCCGCCCCGTTCCGGGCCACCCGACGAAGTTCGTGACCATCGTCAGCGGCCACCACGGAAGCCGGCGCAAGGGCGAGCTGACCCTCTTCGACATCGCCCGCGGGCGCCGCGAGGCGGAAGGCGCGGTGCAGCAGATTCCCGGCCGCGGCCGCGCGGTCGAAGCCCGCATCGAAGACTGGCTGGTCGACGATTCCTGGCCGAAGTTCCTCCACCCGTACCCGCTGAGCGATATGTACTTCCTCGCCGCCGCCAAACCCACGCCCGAATCGCTCTGGGGCATCTACCTGGTCGACGTGTTCGACAACATGACGCTGCTGGCCGAGCAGCCGGGCTACGCGCTGTTGGAACCGGTGCCGGTGCGCCCGCGGCCGCGGCCGCCGGTCATCCCGAACCGGGTCGACACGGAGCAAACCGAGGCGCTGGTCGAGATCATCGACATTTACTCCGGCGACGGTCTGGCGGGCATCCCGCGCGGCGAAGTGAAGAACCTCCGCGTGTTCGGCTACCACTACCTGTACCCCGGCATGGGCGGCCCGCAAGGCGTGGTGGGCATGGAGGGGCCCTGGGACATCAAGCGGATCATGGGCACCGTGCCGGTCGAGGAAGACGGCTCGGCCCTGTTCCGCATCCCGGCCAATACGCCGGTAGCCGTCCAGCCGCTCGACAGGGAAGGCAAGGCCCTGGCGTTGATGCGAAGCTGGTTCGTGGGCATGCCCGGCGAGGTGGTCTCGTGCGTGGGTTGCCACGAGAACCCGAACCAGAGCCCGCCGGTGCGCCATGCCGGAACCGACGCGTCGCTTCGCGCGCCGTCGGTCATCGAGCCGTGGTACGGTCCGACGCGCGGCTTCAATTTCGAGCGCGAGGTCCAGCCGGTGCTCGACCGCTACTGCATCGGCTGCCACGACGGTGGTTCCGGGCCTCACGTGTCGGCCGAAGGGGACAGTCCCATTTTCGCGGCGAAAAACCGTTATCCGGGAGGAGAATCGTCCCCGCCGCGAAAACTGGGACAGTCGCCCGTGAACGGTTCGCCGTTCGACCTCCGGGGCCTGGAACGCATTACCGACTACACGAGCGTCTACCACTACGGCGCACACGACGCGGGCCATTTCAGCACGTCCTACGTGGAACTGCACCGGTTCGTGCGCCGCCCGGGCCTGGAAAGCGATTACCGCCTGCTCATGCCCATGGAGTTCCACGCCGATACGACCGATCTGGTCAAACTGCTGGCGAAGGGGCACCATGGGGTCGAACTGGACGCCGAGTCGTGGGACCGGCTCATCACGTGGATCGACCTGAACGCGCCGTTCCACGGCACGTGGACGGAGATTGCCGGCGCCGAGCGCGTCGAGCATCTCGCCCGGCGGCGCCGCGAACTGCTGAAGCTGTACGCCGGTCTGGACGACGACCCGGAGTACATCCCTCCGGTTGCGATGCCGACCATCGAGCCCATCGTGCCCGACACGGTCGAATACGACGAACCGGAGGAAATCGAATGCCCCGGCTGGCCGTTCGACGCGGCGGAAGCCCGGCGGCGCCAGGAGGCGGCCGGGCCGGCTGCGCGCACGCTCGATTTGGGCGGCGGGCTGACGATGGAACTGGTGCGCATCCCGGCCGGCGAGTTTATCATGGGCGAAGCGGGCGGCCTGCCCGACGAACGCCCCCGCAGCCGCGTCGCCATTGCCGAGCCCTTCTGGATGGGGCGGTTCGAAGTGACCAACGAGCAGTTCGCCCGGTTCGACCCCTCGCACGACAGCCGCGTGGAATCGAAGCACGGCATGCAGTTCGGCGTGCGCGGGTTCTACGTGAACGGTCCCCGGCAGCCGGTGGTGCGCGTTTCCTGGCAGCAGGCGATGGCCTTCTGCGAGTGGCTCAGCCGCCGGACCGGAGCGCGTGTGACCCTCCCCACCGAGGCCCAATGGGAATACGCCTGCCGCGCCGGCACCGACACGCCGTTCTTCTACGGCGACCTCGACACCGACTTCTCGCCCTACGCGAACCTCGGCGACGCCATGCTCAGCGAGTTCGTGTGCCACCCGTACAAGAAGGAACGCGTGCCATTGCCTGGGGCCAGCAAATACGACGACTGGATCCCGAAGGACGACCGTTTCAACGACGGCGGCTTTCTGTCCGAGGACGTGGGCCGTTACCGCCCCAACCCGTGGGGCCTGCACGACATGCACGGCAACGTGGCCGAGTGGACCCGCTCGGCCTACCGGCCCTACCCCTACGATGCCGCCGACGGGCGGAACGAGCCGGGCGGCCCGGAGCGCCGGATCGTTCGCGGCGGTTCCTGGTACGACCGGCCAAGGAACGCCCAAGCCGCCTACCGCACCGCCTATCGCCCGTACCAGCCGGTGTACAACGTGGGTTTCCGGGTCGTGGTGATCGATTAGCCCGGGTTGCTCGCGAGATTTGGGCGCAGGCCGGCCATAGGTATTGAGCCGCTTCTCTTTCACGCGTTTTACCCTGTGCTGCAAGCGCGCCCCGGCCGGATTCATGACTGGCCGGCTACCACGCCGCACCCCCGCACGCCCTCGCGTCCCCGCCGGGCTTGCCCCGGCCGGATTCATGACTGGCCGGCTACCACGCGGCACCCCGCGCGCCCTCCTTCCCCGCCGGGCTCGCCCCGGCCGGATTCATGACTGGCCGGCTACCATGCGGCCCCC
>SKJM01000623.1 GCA_007122045.1 Planctomycetales bacterium
ACCGACTCGGCCACCTCGCCGGCGAGTGAACCCAACTCGCCGCGCAGCCCGCTGAGCAGGGGACGAGGGCGTTCATTCATGGCGGGCGTCCTCCCGGGAAGCGGCGGGGCGGGGGGCGGAATCGGCCCAGATGCGCCGCAACTCGGCCGCGACCGCCTGACGGCCCGACCGCAGCGCGTGACGCACCATCCTCAGCCCGACCCAGCGGGCGAGCGACCGGGCCGAGAGCCCGGCGGCCAGCGCCAACCCCGCGCCGAACGCGGCCGCCATGGCGTTGCCGGGCAGGCGCCGCACGGCCGTACGCCAGGAGAACAGCCGGTGGCCTTCGCGATGGGCGACGCGCGCACGCCGATCAATCCGCCGCCGGAGGCGGCCGATTCGCAGGCGCAGTTGGCGCTTTCGGTGTTGCAGGTCAGCGGGCGGCGGGGGCATGGGGGATCAGCGGCGGAAGAGGCGGCCGAGGAAGAAGCCCAACAACCCGGCCACGAACAGGCTTGTGCCCGGGCAGCGCTTCACCTTCTCGAGCACCTCGTCGCACAGATCGCCTACTTTGGCCTCCCGCACCTCGCGGATGCGGCGGATGGCGTCGTCGTACACCCGATCGTACGCTTCCTTGGCGCGCTTCAACTCGGCCTCGGCCAGGGCAACGGCGCCCGCGGCCCGATCGGTTGCCGAGCCGGACGCCGGACCGGGGCAAACGCCGCCCTCTTGGGGGGGGCGCACGAATTCGTTATCGCTCTGGTTCTCATTCATGGCAGTTTCTCCGCAGATACGTGCTATGCAAGTGTAGGTTCCTACATGAGGGCTGCGCGGACCACCAGCAGAACCGCCAGCAGCAGCAGGAGAATCCACTTGGCGGCGCGGCCGTCGGGCATGGAGTCGCGGTTCATCAGCGTCGCCTTTCGGAAAATACCTAGCAAAAAGCCCAACAACAGGCCCCAACCATTTATTGTAGTCAGCCGGCAGGCACCCTGCGAGCCAAAACCATCGGCCACCCCGTTGGAGGGGCGTGGGTGCTGCAATGCGATGATCTTGCCCGACGCCGTTTCACATCCCCCGGTTCCCGAAATTCCGTCGGGGCCCCCTGGAGCCGACTCCGCCGCGAAAACTGGGACCGTCCCCCTTGAACGGTTACGAGCCGTCTCCCCCTTGACTTGCCCGGTTTTCCCGGTTAGAGTCGAGTGTCGTGGGGCATAGGATTTCCTTGTCCCTCGTCGCTATTGGCCGAAAAATGGACCGGTCCCCGGCCGGCCTTCCCCCAGCATTATTTCCAAGGAGCCCCCCCATGGCGACAAACAAGTTTTCCACACTCAAGTCCTTGACCCGGCGCGACGTGCTTCGCCTTTCCGGCGCGGCGCTGGCAACCCCGTATCTCGTCTCCTCGGCCGCCCTGGGCCTCGACGGGGGCACGCCGCCCAGCGAAACGGTGCGGGTGGGCATCGTCGGCTGCGGCGGCCGGGCGCGGTTTATTCGCGAAGGGGCCGGCGTGAAGGGTTTCCAGGTGGTCGCCGCCTGCGACATCCAGCGGGAGCGGGCCGAGGCCTTCGTGCGCGGCATGGCCGGCGGCGCCCCGTGGGGCGTGTACGACGACCTTCGCCCCATGATCGAAAAGGAGAAGCTCGACGCGGTCATGACCATGACCACCACCCACGCCCGGGCCCGCGTCACCCTGGTGGCCATGCAGATGGGCATGGACGTGTACATCGAGAAGCCCATGTGCCTGACCATCGCCGAGGGGCGCATGCTGGTCGACGCAGCCCGGAAGCACGGCCGCGTGACCCAGGTGGGCTCGCAGCAGCGGTCGATGCCCATCAACAACTGGGGCAGCGACCTGGTGAAAGACGGGGCGATCGGCAAGATTCGCGTGGTCGAGGCGCCCAACTTCGTCGGACCCTTCCGCTGGACCAAGACCTCCTCGGCCGACGTGACCGAGCCGGTCGAACCCTGGTGGGACGCCTGGACCGACCAGGCCGAGCTGCGCCCCTACGACCCGGCCCTGCACCGCGGCTGGGCCCGCTGGTGGGACTACGACGGCGGCGGGCTGGTGTTCGGCGTAACCGGCTGGGGCACCCACTCGTACGACCAGATCAACCGCGCGCTGGGCACCGACGACACCGGCCCGGTCGAAGTGCTGCTCGAAGAGCCCGTCGCCAACCGCGAGACCGGCCGCTTCGAGCCCCGCGAAACGGTCGGCGGGGTGGTCATCGGCGAGACGGGCGACGAAGACACGGGCACCCGCTACCACGGCATGGCGAAGCTCAGCGGCCCACGGGCGAGGATGCGCATGCGGTTCGCTTCCGGCACCGAGTTGCGGCTGCACCTGGACGGCGACCGCGGCCCCGGCCTGGGGGCCATCTTCACCGGCGAGGACGGGCGGATCGAAATCAACCGGAACCGGCTGGCCAGCAACCCGCGGGAATTGGTGCGCGCGGCCGACAACCCCGGGCCCAACCGCCGGCCCGAGTCGGCCTACCACATCGAAGACTGGATCGAGTGCATCAAGACGCGCGAGCGGTGCACGGCCGACGTGGAGATCGGCCAACGGGCGACGACGCTGTGCTACCTGGTGAACATCGCCCGCGACGTGGGGCGTGTGGGCGAGGTGCTGCGCTGGGACCCGGAAGCGGAGCGGTTCACCAATTGCGACGAGGGCAACACGATGCTCGGCCGCCCGCAGCGCGAGGGGTGGGAGCTGCCCGAAGTTTGAGCACCCCGCGGTGCCCGGTGCCAGTGGGCAGTGGAACCGCGCCCCGTTGGAGTGTTAGCCCGGATTATTCATGACGATGTAGGGTGGTGACAAGCAAGCCAAGACTCTGGTGGGACTTCGGTCGCTTGGCCGGGCGTGATTCCAGCGGACGGCGTGTAAACCAGCCAGGCGTGGCTTGCGCAGTCCCACCAAGGTTTTGCGCGACCTTGTCCCACCCTACATGAATAATCCACGTCAAAGGCCCATGAGGCGCTCCGGCACCCAAAGGGTCATGCCCGAGACGAACGTTACCAGCAGGAGCACCACGACCATGACGAGGTAGAAGGGCAGCATGGCCCGGGTGGCCTCCTCGATGCGGATGCGGCCAACCGCCGACCCGACGAACAGCGCCGAGCCGACCGGCGGCGTGCACAGGCCGATGCCCAGGTTCAGCATCAGCAAGATGCCGAAGTGGACCGGATGCATGCCCAGTTCGCCGACTACGACGGGGTACAGGATGGGCGTGGTGATCAGAATGAGCGGGGCCATGTCCATGATCATCCCCAACAGCAGCAGCATGAGGTTGACCAGCAACAGCAGGAGAACGGGGTTCTCGGTGACCGACAAGAGCCAGCCGGTTATGTGGGCGGGGATGCGCAGGTACGCGAGCAGATGGGCGAACGCCTTTGCCGAGGCGATGAGGCTCATCACCATCGCCAGCGTCTTGAGCGTGGCGTAGAGGATGCCGAGGAATCGCTTCAGCGGGACTTCCCGATACCAGAAAAACGTGACCACGAACGCATAGACGCAGGCGATGGCCGCCGATTCGGTGGCGGTGAACACGCCGCTGACCACGCCGCCGACGATGATCACGGCCGTCATCAAGCCGAGAAAGGCGTTCGCGGCGATCTTCAGGCTCTCGACGAGCGAATAGCTTCGCTCCCGCGGGTAACCGCGGCGGACGGCGATAACGTAACTGACCGCCATAAGGCTCAGCCCGAGAATAACGCCGGGCACGACGCCCGCCAGGAAAAGGCTCTGGATCGACACGCCGCCGGCGGCCAGCGAGTAGATGATCATGTTGTGGCTGGGCGGGATGATGATGCCCTGGCACGCGCTGGTGACCGTAACCGCCACCGAGTAATCGGCATCGTAGCCTTTCTTCTTCATCATGGGCATCATGATGCTGCCGATCGACGACACGTCGGCCACCGCCGAGCCGGAGATGCCGCCGAAGAACATGCTGGCCAACACGTTGACCTGGGCGAGTCCGCCGCGGGTGCGGCCCACGATGAGGTTGGAAAACTCGATCATCCGCTGCGAGATGCCGCCCTGGCCCATGATCTGCCCGGCGAGAATGAAAAACGGAATCGCCAGCAGGGAGAACGAATGGACGCCGGAGTACATGTCGTGCACGACGGT
>SKJM01000220.1 GCA_007122045.1 Planctomycetales bacterium
CGGCCGACGACCATCGCGTATTGAAGCGTCCAAAGCAGTGCCACCGCGAAGCTGGTGGTGGCGGCAAACAGCGTGACGGTAAATGGAGCGTACGTGGTCCACAGCAAGAGCAGGAACAGGCCCATCAGGCCTGCCGCCGCGGCCACGACCAGCTTCGAGCGGCTCATCGAGCGCATTCGGCGGCGGACGGACTGTTCCACGGCGGTCCGGGCCGACACGTTTGCCAACTCGCGCATGGCGGCAAAGCCCGTCTGTTCCGGAGCCGGTCCTCGCGGCTTTCGAACCGCCGGCTTTCGAACCGCCGGCTCTTGGAGCGCCGGTTGGGGCGGCGCTTTCGTCGCCAAGTCGCTCTCCCGGTCCGGTGCGCCGCCTTGGACGGGTGTTTCTCCCCGTAGACGCCGCATAAGCTGCGCCATGTACTCGTCGATCGACACCTCCTCGTCCTTCGCCGCCGGTGCATCTTGCGGCGCGGTCCCGGCACCGGCCGGCGGTTCCTCCGTTGCTGCAGTGGCTGCCGCATCCGGCGTTGCCGGTGGTGACTCCTGCTGCCCGCCGGCATGGGTTGGAGCCTCCCGATCGTCGGCGGTCAGCAGGTCGGCCTTGCCGAGGCGGCAGAGCACCCCGGCCAGGTCGACCGGGGCCTCCGCCCGGACCGCCTCCTCGCCGACGATGGGATCGTGAGCTTTCCAGGCCGCATCGAGGTCGGCTGGCTGTAGATCCTGTGTGCGAGGGGCTTCCTCCGGGCCTTTGCGTTCTGCCTCAGGCGGACTGGGGGGTTCCTGCCGGGCGACGGGCGGGATGGCCTGATCGCAACGACCACCCTCTTGGCTGTGTTGAGGAGCTTGCCGGGTTTGCTGAGTCTCGTCGGCGCGCCGATCCAGCTCGCTTTGGCGCCGGTCCAACGCTTCCTCCCGCTCGCCAAGCGTCCGTTCGGCGACTTCCTGCTGGTGCCGCCACTCGGCCTCCTCCTGCCGGAAGCGTTCCCACTCGGCGGCCAGTTCCGCCTGCCGGCGTTGAAGGTCTTCTCGTTCGGCCTGCCGGTTGGCACGCTCCTCCCGGAGCGACTCCTTCGGGAAGGGGAAGTCCGGCTGGGGTGCTGGAAGGCTTCGGGTTTCCGTGTCGGCGGCTCCGTGGGCATCGATCTCCGGCGCGGCGGGGAGCGCGGAGTCGGTTTCGAGGCCCGGCAACCAGAGGCCGGTCTCCAGCACGTCCAATTCGACGGGCCCGATGCTCAACCGGTCGCCGGGGCGCAGTTCGGCATCGGCAAAGACGCCGCCGTTGAGCCGGGGGCCGGGCGCCCATCGCCGGGCAATCGTGCGCTGGTTCCCCCGCAGCAGCACACAGTGAACGGGCTCCACCCCGGCGGCCACCAAACGGAGGGTGCATTGCGGGCCGGAACCGATCGAACACTTGGCCGATCGCAGTCGGACGATCTCACCGGCCTGACCGGGGCCCCAAACCCGAAGGACGAGTTCTCCCGGCGGTGTTCCCAATACGCACGACGATGATGGGGTGGTGGCAACCATGGGGGCTTCTATCGAGGGGGGTGAGCTGAGGGGTGGGTCCACAACGGGCCGCAATTCTTGCGGCAGAACCCTCATGTTACGTAGCTTGCGCAAATTGCCCTGTCAAGGCCCAACTGCCGCGGCGCGGGAGCGCGGGGCTCAATCGTCAAGAACGGCTGTATATCCGTGCCGGTTTTGACGATTATCGGATAGCGAGTCGGGGCGAATCGGAACATGCCGAGGGCCTCGATCCCGGCACCAATCATTACTTCGAGCCTGTTTTGCAACACTAAAAATGGAGCCCATGCCAGCCTGGAGGGGGCACCCGGCCTCCAGCCCGGATGGTGTTCCAGGGGGGGAGCATTATGAATCGGAACGAGGCGGTTCTCCATCTGCACCAGTCGCTCGTGAAGCGGCGCGACGCTTTACGGAAGGCCCTCGCCGGAGACCTTAGTCTCCTGCAGGAACTCAACGCCCAGGCGTCGGGCGACGTCGTCGACGCGGCACTCGATTCCGCCCAGGATGAAATCAGCTCGCAACTCGCCGAAGTCGAGAGCCGCGAACTCGCCCGGATCGAAGATGCGCTGAAGCGCATGCGAAACGGGCAGTACGGCAAGTGCGAAGAATGCGGCTGCAGTATTCCCATGGCTCGGCTCCAAGCGCTTCCCTACGCCGCCTTGTGCATCGACTGCCAGCGCGACGCCGAACGCGACGGAGGCGGGGGCGGTTACACGCCCGACTGGAGCCGCCTGCTCGATACGTCGCCCCCCGACCTCGACCTGTCGCTGAGCGACATCGAGATGGACGTCTCCTGACGTGCCGCAACGTGAACCTACCACCAAGTAGGATGGACATTCGTGTCCGTCATTGGCCCAACATGCCGGTGTGTCATTCGCCCGACGGACAGGAATGTCCATCCTGCGGGTAGACTTCGACCGGCCAAATGCTTGGCCGGCACGAGGGCCTTTTTTGCCCGCGCCGTTGGCAGGGCGGGCGCCTTCCGACTACAATGGAAAGTGCCCTATGACACATCGTGCCCTTGCGACGGGAGTGCCTGGATGACGAACTTTCGGCGGTTGCCACCCACCCGATTGCAGAAGCCGGCCTGGGCAGTGGTCGCGGCGGTCCTCGGCCTTCTGCTCAGCCCGATTCCAGCCCAGGCCGACGACCGGGCCACCGAGCCGTTCCATCCGGCGGCGTGGCAGCGCCCCGAGGAGCGGGCGGAACTGTACCGGGTGCTCGATCAGCACGCCCGGGTTCTCGAAGCCCAGTCGGCGGTGGTCAAGGCGGTTGCCCGCCTGCTCGGACCGGCCGTCGTCCACATCGAGGCCGACGCCGGCCCTCGGCCGAGCCTCCACCTGGGCGGCCGGCGCCCGCACGTCGAGGAGACCGGCTCCGGGGTGATTATCGAGTATCGCGGCAACCACTACGTGCTGACCAACCGGCACGTGATCCGCCATTCCAACGCCGAGGGGATCAAGATTTTCTTGCACGACGGGCGGATGGTCCACCCGACGCAGGTGCTCGGCGACGAGGAATCGGACATTGCCGTCATGGCCGTTTCGACCTCCCACCTGACCGCGGCCCCGGTCGGCGACAGCGACCGGCTGGAGATCGGCGATTTTGTGCTCGCCATCGGCAGCCCGTTCGGACTCAGCCAGTCGGTCACCTTCGGCATCGTCAGCGCCAAGGGCCGGCGCGACCTGCGGCTGGGCGACGCCCGGCTCCGGCTGCAAGACTTCCTCCAGACCGACGCCGCCATTAACCCGGGCAACAGCGGCGGGCCGCTGGTGAATCTTCGCGGCGAGGTGGTCGGCATCAATACGGCCATTGCCAGCGCCTCGGGCGGCAACGAGGGCATCGGGTTTGCCATTCCCATCAACATGTTCATGTTCGCCGCCCGGCAGTTGATCGAGCAGGGGCGGGTGGCCCGGGCGTTCCTGGGCGTCAGCCTCGATGCCCGATTCGACGCCGAGGCCGCGACGGCCGCCGGCCTGCCCTACCCGGTCGGCGCCCGGGTCTCGGCGGTTACCGAGGGGAGCCCCGCGGACGCCGCGGGCATCCGCGTGGGCGACGTCGTCGTTCAGTACAACGCCACACCGGTGGAGAACGACGGGCACTTGATCAACCTGGTCGCCCAGACGCCCCCCGGCGACCGGGTGAGGCTGCGCGTCTTTCGCGACCGCAAGCAGGTTCCCGTTGAGGTGGGGGTGGTCGAGCGGCCGTGACCGCGGGCGGCCGTAACCACGTGCCGATCTCCGTTCGACTGCCGCCGGGTCAGCCGGCGCGGGCGGCGGCCTCGCGGATGCCGCGGAGAATGGCGTCGACCACCTCGCGCTCGCGCAAGTGCTGCGCCACGCCGATGTTGCGGCGCCACTTCGGAACCCGACGGCGGTCGAACACCGTCATGCCCATGGTCAGCTCACCGGCGGGTTCCACGTCGCCGGCCATCTCTTCGATCGTGAACAATTCCGGGTGCAAGGCGGCAATCAGGGTGACCGTATCGTGCACGTGGATGCCCTCCAGCCCGAACTGCTGGCGATACCCCCGGAACGCCGGCGGCAGAATGCGGTGCAGAATGTTGCGGACAGATCGGAAG
>SKJM01000561.1 GCA_007122045.1 Planctomycetales bacterium
CGCCTCGATCGGCGAGGCGATCGACGTGATGCGCAAGCAGGACATGGCCATTTCGGCCTTGCCGGAGGTCGAGACGGTGGTGGGCAAGATCGGGCGGGTGGAAAGCCCGTTGGACCCCGCCCCCATCTCGATGGTCGAAACGGTCATCACCTATAAGCCCGAGTACAAGGTCGACGAGGCGGGCCGCCGGGTGCGTTTCGCCTACGAGCGGCGCGAGGGCGAGGTCGTGTTCCTGCGCGACGAGGAGGGCGAGCTGATCCCCCATGCCCGCGGCATGCCCTACCGCCAGTGGCGCGACGAAATCCGCACCCCCGACGACATCTGGGTGGCCATCGAGGAGGCGGCCCGCATCACCGGCACCACCCGCGCGCCGCGTTTGCAGCCCATCTCGGCGCGCATCGTCATGCTGCAAACGGGCGTCCGCGCGCCCATGGCCGCCCGCATTCGCGGCGCATCGCTCGAACACATCGAACAGGTGGGCTTTCAGGTGGAGCAGTTCCTCAAGGAGGTGCCTGGCGTGCGGGCGCCGGCGGTGGTGGCCGACCGGATCGTCGGAAAGCCGTACCTGGAGATCGACATCGACCGCGCGGCCATCGCCCGCTACGGCATGAGCATCCGCGACGTGCAGGACGTGATCGAGACGGCCATCGGCGGCCGGCACATCACCACCACGGTCGAAGGGCGCGAGCGCTACCCGGTGCGGGTGCGCTACCAGCGCGAGCTGCGCGACTCGATCGAGTCGATCGGCGGCATTCTGGTGGCCGGCGGCGGCGGCAGCGGCGCGCAGGTGCCGTTGCGGCAGCTTGCCGAGATCCGCTACCTTCGCGGCCCCCAGGCCATCAAGAGCGAAGACACCATGCTCGTCGGCTACGTGCTCTTCGACCGGGAGCCCGGCCACTCGGCCGTCGACGTGGTCGAGGCCTCGCAGGCCTACCTGGAAGAGAAGCTGGCCGCCGGCGAGCTGGTCCTGCCGCCGGGCACTGAAATGCCCACGTTCATCGGCGAATACCAGAACCAGGTCCGCGCGGCGCGCACCCTGGCGATGATCATCCCCCTGGCGATGGTGCTGATTTTCATTATCCTCTACCTCCAGTTCCGCGACGTGCTGCGCACCCTGTCCATCTTCACCGGCGTGGCCGTGGCCACCTCCGGCGCGTTCATCCTGCTGTACCTGTACTCGGTCGAGTGGCTGGGCGACATCCCGCTGCTGGGCGTCGAGGCACGCACGGTGTTCCAACTGGGCACGGTCAACCTGAGCGTGGCCGTCTGGGTGGGCATCATCGCCCTGATGGGCATCGCCACGGACGACGAGGTGGTGATGACCTCGTACCTGAACCAGTCGTTCCGCGGGCGGCGCACGAAAACGAAGCAAGAGATCCGCGAGGCGACCGTCCAGGCCGGCCTGCGGCGCGTCCGCCCCTGCCTGATGACCACCGCCACCGCCATGCTCGCCCTGTTGCCCATCATCACCAGCACCGGCCGCGGCAGCGACGTGATGGTGCCCATGGCCATTCCCACCTTCGGCGGCATGGTCCTGTCGGTCATCTCGCTGTTTTTCATTCCCGTCACCTACAGCCTGATCGAGGAGGTCAAGCTGCGACTGCCCACAACCACCGAGAATTAACCGTTTTTTTGCCCCGGTTCCTGCGCCCGGCCGGGGACTGGTCCATTTTTCGGCTAACAGGCGTCTTTTGCGAGAAGTCGATGGCCGAAAACATGGACCTGTCCCCTTACCGGCCGGCGGCGGCGGAACCAACCATTACGACGCTTCGCGTCGAGAAAGGATGTTTACCATGTTCCGATTTTCCTGGCTATTGGCAATGCCGCTCCTGCTGGCCCTGGCCGTAGGGCTGGGCGCCTTGACCGGCTGCGGCGAACCGGCCGCCCCGGTTCCCGCGCACGACCCCGACGTCGACCCCGCCCACGCCGAAGCGCTGGCTGCGCTTTCACCCGAGGACCAGGCACTGGCCGCGAGGCAGAAGGTCTGCCCCGTCATGGACGCGCCGCTCGGCTCGATGGGCACGCCGGTGAAGGTCACCGTCGAGGGCCGCGACGTGCTGCTGTGCTGTGCACACTGCCAGCCGGCCATCGAGGGCCATCCCGAGAAGTTCATGCACAAGCTGCCCGACTAGGCCCTTTTTGGAGTGCGGCGGCTTGACGCCGCTTTCAACCTTTGGAGTGCGGCGGCTTGACGCCGCTTTGGCTGTGCCTTTTGTCGTGAACGTTCGCTCCGGCCATCATTTCACAACAACCAAAGCTACCGCAACATCCAAAGCGGCGTCAAGCCGCCGCACTCCAAAACTAAACGGGTTCGTATTCGTCATGCACGCGCAGGCGGTCGATCTTGAAACCATAAATGGTCGCCACCTGCGCGGGCGTGGCGGTGCGCTCGAACCAGGCCGCCGAACACCAACGATACTGATTCGCCACCGCAACAAGCCCATGTTTCACCGCATTTTGATGCACGTAGTTGAGCCTGGCCAGATACGACTTCTGGAACGTCAGTTGCGTGTCCCAGAAGTTGTGCCAGACGGTGCGCCCCGGCGTCCCGTCCAGCCCGTTCACTTCCGTGGCGGTGGCCGTATGCAGGTGCGAGAGCATCTGCCGCAACTGCTCGCCCCGCTGCGAAGTATGCCCGACGAAGTGATAGTGGTTCGAGAACACGGCCCACGCTTCCAGGTGCACGCCATGTTCCCGTGCGAGCGTGAGCACCTGCGTTTCCAGCAGACCGAGGCGCTCCGGGCCGCGAAACGTATGTTGCTTGTGGAAGGTGCCGCCGGTGGCGATATACGTGCCGTGCTCGCTCAGTCGATGCACCGGCGCGTGCGGCCAATCGCGTGCCGGCGGGGCGGGCGGTTCTTTCGCAGGACTGGTATGCCGGTTCGTTACAGCGGCTGGGAGCCGGTCCAACGCTCGTTCAACGGCGGGCAGCACCTCGGCAGGCGCCTCGCACAACCGCCGGATCAGCTCGATTCGCCGCCGCTCGTCGCTAGACATCGGAAAGCTCCCTTTGGAGTGCGGCGGCTTGACGCCGCTTTTCTCTTTGGAGTACGGCGGCTTGACGCCGCTTTGGCTGTCTCTTTTCTTTCCCGCGCAGCCGGGCTGCGCCCTTTCACAAGAGCTAAAGCTACCACACGGGGCAAGGCGGGGTCAAGCCGGCCGCGGCACGATTCCAACAAAGCCAAAGCTGCCGCAAAAAGGAAAAAATCGAAAGCGGCGTCAAGCCGCCGCACTCCAAAACAACTTGCCTCCCTCGCTCCCGGAGCGAATAATTAAGTAGAGGCAAAATCAGGTAATCCGATGACCGAACGCTCGAATATCCCCGAAACTCCGAACGACGCCCAGCCGAAGAAGCGCTTCCGCTTCCTCCGGCGGCTGAAGGTGTGGCGACCGCTGGCCGTCTTGGCGGGAATTGCCGTGCTGCTGGCGGCCGGGGCGCTGCTCGGTTACCGGATGGCAACCCGACCGCACGAGCACGACACCAACGCCGTCGCCGAAGCGTCCGACAACGACGCCACCATCTGGACCTGCTCGATGCACCCGCAGGTGCGCATGCCCGAGCCGGGCCAATGCCCCATCTGCTTCATGGACCTGATCCCGCTGGAGGAAGACGACCTGGGCCTTGGGCCGCGGCAGTTGCGCATGTCGAAGGAAGCCGTGGCGCTGGCCGACATCCAAACCACGCCCGTCCGGCGGCAGTTCGTCACCCGGCCGGTGCGCATGGTGGGCAAGGTCGACTACGACGAAACCCGCCTGGCCCACATTACGGCCCGAGTGCCCGGCCGGCTCGATCGCCTGTTTGTCGATTACACCGGTGTGCGGGTCCGTCAGGGCGACCACCTGGTGAAAATCTACAGCCCCGAGCTGATCGTCGCCCAGCAGGAATTGCTCCTGGCGCACCGGTCGGCGGAACGGGCCGCGGAACGGGGCGGCACGGGGGCCAATTCGCCGCTGCGAGCGCGGTCGGTGGAACTGGCCGAGGAGAAACTGCGGCTACTCGGAGTGCTCGACCGTCAGGTCGAAGAAATCGTCCAGCGCGGCACGCCCTCCGATCACCTGACCATCTACGCTCCCATCGGCGGCGTGGTGGTCGAGCGGCACGC
>SKJM01000496.1 GCA_007122045.1 Planctomycetales bacterium
CGAACCGGCGCAAAAAAATCGAGTAGTTGCGGATGTTGCACTGCTCGATCATCGCCAACACGTCGGGCCAAACCGCCGCGTGAAGGCGCTTGTACTCCTCGACCTTGTCGGGCTGCAGCCCAATTACCATACCATATCGCTCCATGGTCGATTCCTCCAGTGGGTGGTCAAATGGGTTCGTCAAACTCGCCGAGTTGCAGCGGGTACTTCCCGTACTCGCGGACCAGTTTGACGATGCCGTCGTAGGTTGTTCCGGACACCTCGGACGTGACCGAATGATCCGACTGCACGATCATTCCGCCTCCCTTGGCCGCATTGAGCTTGCGCAGCACTTCGCGCTGCACCTTTTGCGGATCGCCCTCTTCCCATACCGTGATATTGCTGTTGCCGCAGAAGGCCAGCTTGTGGCCGTACTGGCGGCGCAGCTCGACAGCGTCCATGCCCGCCTTCGCCTCGAGCGGATTGTACGCGTCCAGCCCCATTGCGATGAAATCGGGTAGAATCGACTTGACGTTTCCGCAGCCGTGATAAATGACCGGCAAACCGTGCTCGTGGCAGCAGCAGATAATTTCGGCCACGCACGGCTTGAAATACTTCCGCCAGTAATCCGGCGAGAAGAACATGCCGGTCTTGTAAGCCACGTCGCCCCAGATGACGAACCCGTCGAGCAACCCCTCGGCCGCCTCGAGCGCCGCCTTCGCGCACTCGACGTAGAACTCGCCGATTCGCAGAACTTGCTCCCCGAATCGTTCCGGATACTCGCCGATCCACTGGAACAGGCTCATTTGGCCGATCAGCCGCGTGAGGCATTCTGAAGCCTCGATCATGCTGCCGTACACCGGAAAGTTCTTGCGGAGCGACTTGACCGAGTCGATCCAGGGGGGCAGATTCCGGGCGAACCCATCGCCCACGCCGGCAATCTGGTTGTCGCCGCCGGAGAAGAACCGCCGCGGGTCGCGGGGATCGTCGAACGTCAACGCTTCGAGCTTATCGATCGTGTCGGTATCCCAACCGATCTGCTCCGGCATCGGAATCGAAAAACGCTTCCGAAGCGCCGTCGCGAAGCCCGTCTTCACCACGACTTCTTCCGGGCTTTCGCGCACGATTTCGAACGGGCGGATGTGCGGGTCCATGTTCGGAACGGTCACGATCCAGTCGAGATCGTAGTAGGAATACGGCTCGGCCGACTCCGGCAGGTTCAGTTCCTTGCGCCACCGTTCGATGAACCCGCCCCAGAAGAAGTCGCTGATGGGCACCCGGTCGGGCTCTTCATGCCGCAACGCCTTGTTCATACGTTCAAGTTTTTCGAGCGCTCCGTCGGTCCTGTTCCCATCGTCCATTGCGCGTCTCCTTATCCAACATTATGTAGGTTGCAGGCGTTCACATCAAGGGGCGACGGCCTCCACCTCTTCCATGGCAATGGCGGCCCACTCCCACAGCCGTTGCGGTTGGCGCCGCACCGTGGAAACGTCTTTCATAATGACTTCGACATGGCAACCGCGCGCGGCGTCGAGAAACTGCCGCAGGTTGCTCCGCGCCCGCTCCGGATGCCAGGTATCTTCGGCCAGAATGGCCGGGCTGGGCTTGTGTCCCAGACGTCGTTCTTGGTCACCCGCAGGAACAAATTCCCCTCCCGTTCGAACAGCAGGCCGTTGATATCGCCATTGCCCAGGATCAGGGAGTGGTCAAAGATCGGGTCGAGTCTTTCCTGGCGGATCGCCGCGGCCTCGAGCGCCGCCGGAAAGGGGATGCCGGCCCCGTCGCCGGAGGCTTCCGCCCCGGCAGCGGAGGCGAACAACACGGTGACGAAAAAAAAGGTTAGACTTCGGAGGTACTGATACATTCCGGGGTCTCCCACGTTCATGGTGTGTTTGCGTTCCACGGTCCGTCGCTCGATGGGTTGCTTACCGGCCCACCACCTCGACATCCTTCTTGCGATGCTCGGGCGTTACTGTAAGCTGGCGCAGTTTGCCGTCGCGGTAGATGCCTTCCACCACGGTCTGATGCGGCGCGTGCAGCCGGAAATCGACGTCCCAGTCCTCCGGCCAGGCGGGGAGCAGAAGGATGCGTCGGTCGACGGTCTGCAGCAGCATCTCCTGCAGTTGAATCATGCCGGCGCCGCCGTGGTCCATGTCGGGACGCTGGTCGAACATCATGCAGTCCCAGAACGCCGGGTAACGGGGCGCCTTCCAGCCGGGCGTCTCCATCCAGTGCAGCTTCCACGGGCTTTTCCCGCGGCGGTCCGCCTTGCTGGGCGGCGGCCAACGCGGATGCAAGAACCTGGCCAGGGCGTACTCGCGGGCTTCGTCCCTGAGCCCGAGGCAGGCCGTGAAGATGCCCCCCTGGTACCAGCAGAAGTGGCCCTTCTGTTTCGCCTCGTCGGTGTAGCCGTAGAGCCAGGTGTTCCGCGCCAGTTCGAGGTCGGGCCGGCCCACACCATAGATTCGAAACGGGAAGACGGGATATAACTGCGGCAGCTCCATGTTGAAATCGAGCCGTTCCTTTTCCCAGGCCTCGGCCGGCGAGATACACAGGTGGCCGTTCCATGTCCGCGTGGGCAGCCGAGCGAGCCGGTTGCGGAATGCCCGGTAGTACTCGCGGTCGGTGGCGTCAAGGGTTCCCTGGGGAAGGGCCAACAGCGCATCGCTCAGCGCCATCAGCCCAGAAAGGGCGGCGCTGTCATTGCGGGCCCCGGCATACACCTCCAGGCCGTTGCCCGGGTAAATGACCAGCCGGTCGTTCTCATCAAGTTCCCGGCCCGTATTCTTCTTGTTCCACTGGCGGTAATACTGATCGTAAAATCGGAGAACGTCGTCGGCCACTGGGATGTACCGTCGGATGTCTTCGCCTGTGTAGCGCCCCTGCTCCAGCATCATCAGGGCGAACTCCATGCAGGAGGTCCAGTGGTACTGGAGGCACTCGGGCCGCTGGGTGCCGTCCTTTCGCGCCAGCCGCACGTCCATCCCGAACACGTCGACGGACTCAGGAAACACGGCGCCTTCGACGGACCAAAAGTGTTTCGCCCACGCGCGCTGCAATTTGTGCCGCGCCGCGTAGAATTCCAGTCCCACGCGCAGCAGGTCGGCGTCGCCGCTTTTGAGCATCGGCCAATACACGAGGCGTTGGTTCTGCGCCGTGAAGCCTGCGTGCCCCCACTGGCGCGAGTCGGGATTCGCTTCGCACAGGAAGGCGCCACCGTTGAAGAGGGTGGGGAACCGGCCGGAGCGGTTCGCCGCCAGCATGGCGCGGAAGAGCTGATAGTTGCGTCCCACCTCCCATGCCGGATCGTCGGCATCGTTGCCGGGGTTGATGACGATCCGGCTCCGGTTCCAGAAGTCGCGCCACCATCGGGCGGTCGCGTCTCGATCCTCATCGGCCGTCGCGCGGCATCGCGACTCGAGTTCCGCCACCGCTTCTTCCCATGCTTCCACAGTCGGATCCTGCTCGATCCGCAATGCCGCGAGGATGGCCAATTCCTGGACGGGCTCGACCGTCTTCAGTCGCCAGGAGCGGAAGCGATGGCCCTCGTGCGTGCCTTCGTCGCTGCCGCCGGCCACCATGCCCTTCCCGGACAAGCGCCCGCCGAACGTCAGGTTTTCGATCGGGTCGGGGACCATCTCGGCGATGGCCGTGATACCTTGTTGGGCGATGGCCGTTGCCCGGCCTCGCGAAGAGCCCTCGTTGCGATGTCGCCATACGACGGACGTACCGTCCAGCCGCCCCTCGCCCCGCCAGGTCTCGACCGCCACGGTGGCATGGACCGGCCGGGAGGCGTTTCCTTCCACATGCACCACCGGCCGGAAGGCGTCCACCCAAACCCGCAGCTTGACCTCCGTGCCGTCCTCGGCCGTGCCGCTGATGCGGATGCTGTTGGATGCCAGGTCGAGTTTCTGGCGAAAATTGCCTGAAAACGGATTGGGCGAGAGGTTCACGCGAACCCGTCCCAATTTCACCTGGCTCACGTCCCTCGGCATCCTGCCGTCGATCCAACTATCGGACGAGCCGATATAGAAGAGCACATCCTCGCCCGTGGACCAAACATTCAGCGCAATGTTCCCGCCGCCAATGGGCATGGAGTCGAGCGCCCGCTCGCTCGGTTC